>JARFXO010000005.1:300000-409505 GCA_029194665.1 Nitrospira sp.
GGATCGCTTCAAGTGGTATTGGGAGTCGAGAAGCTCCAGCATAAGGCGGAAGTCACTGGCGCGGTCAGTGGCAAGCGAGTGCAAGCCAAGACATCAACGCCGGAAATGTATGCCACGATCGATGCGCTCGTCGACCGTGTGGATGCGCAGTTTCGGAAATGGAAAGATCGTCTTGTCAATCATAAGCCGACCAAACCGAAGAGATCACGATCGAGTTCCCATGTGAGTCTTTCGTGAAATCTCGCTCCCTTCCATCCTTGGCATACTCAATGGTGCCCGAGCGGCTTGACGAAACTAGTGTATCCATGGAGGCACAGGGCGCTTCGCCTCGCTGAATCGGGGTGAGACTGGCAGCGACTCTCAGCGGAGTATCTCGGGCATGCCCACCGAGGCAAGTACGATCTATGGCCCGGCTGAATCTGGTCATAATAAGCGGGTTGTCCGGTTCTGGTAAAACGTATGCCCTCAAAGCATTTGAGGACGCCGGATATTTCTGCATCGATAACCTTCCCCTTGCCCTCCTCCCGACTTTTGTTGATCTCTGCAATCAGCAGCATAGCGAAATTACTAACGTTGCTCTTGGGATTGACGTTAGAGAGCGTGCGTTCTTTTCGGATTTCGGCAATATCCTGAAAAGGGTGCAAACGCTTGGCCATGCCGTTCAGTTGCTTTTCCTTGAGGCTCGTGAAGAAGTATTGATCAGGCGCTTTTCAGAGTCCAGGCGCCCCCATCCACTGTTGCCGGATCTCCCCGTCTTGAATGGGATCCGGTTCGAAAAGGAACGTGTAGCTGAGCTCCGGCGCCAGGCTGATCGAATCATCGATACTTCCGATCTGACGGTCCATGGGCTTGGTGAGTTACTTGCTAATCAATTCCTAGGCGGACCTTTTGAGAGACGACTCACGATCTCGATCATGACCTTCGGATATAAGTTTGGGGTGCCGTATGATATCGATTTGTTGTTTGATGTGCGATTTCTTAAGAACCCATTTTTCGTGCCTGAGCTCAAGCCTCTCTCCGGAGACGATCCGCTGGTCCGAACCTTTGTTCTGACAGACCCCGAAGCCGTTTCACTCATGGAGCACCTCGAAGGCCTGCTGAAGTTTCTCTTGCCGCTATTCCAAAGAGAGCGCCGCAGTTATCTGACCATCGGTATCGGATGTACCGGTGGACGCCATCGCTCGGTGGCGGTTGCTAGTCGTCTCCAAGAAAGCCTCTTCGCGCTGGGATACGAGGTCGGCCTCAAACACCGAGATATCGACAAGATACAGACTGCTGTTTGAGCCACAGCCATTGTGATCCTGCCGTGCCCCCCGGTCGGTTCCTTGACAGGTAGAGCATACTGACTATACTTACTCTTGTGAGCAACCAAAGGCGTTATGACAGTGTAAGTACTACAGTGTACAATCCTAAGTACAGGTCCAATGAAGCAAGCTACAAGGCCAATCAAGTATGTGCATTGTTTGACATTTCCAAGGCGACACTCTTTCGTTGGGAACGGGAAGGTGTCATTACCCAACCCGCTCGCGATTGGAGAAATTGGCGGCTCTATACAAGAAAGAATGTAGACGAAATTGAGAAGGTTATCCGTGTCCGAAAGGCTGTCGCGTAAAGTGGCAGGTAACGCATGTTGACTTCACTGAAGAAGCTCGTGGAAACCGATGTCATAACGATGCTGACCCCTCGCAGACAGTTAGTGGGGCTCGATATCGGATCGAGTGCGATTAAGGTCGCTCAACTCAAGGAAAGTAAGGGACGGTACTTTCTCCAAAAGTTCGGCGTGAAACCGCTTGAGCCGGAAGTGATTGTAGATGGGACGGTCATGGACGAAGGACGTGTGGTTTCGGCCATTGGAGAATTATTCGAGGAAGCCAACGTCAAGAATAAGCACGTCGCGATATCGATTTCAGGTCACGCTGTCATTGTGAAGAAGATCACATTACCACCCATGCCTGATGAAGAATTGGAAGGACAGGTGAAATTGGCAGCGGAGCAGTACATCCCCTTCGACATCAACGAAGTGAACATCGACTTTCATGTCTTGCCGACGGATGCGTCAGAAGATCAGCAAGAGGATATGTCGGTGATTCTTGTTGCCGCTAAGAAAGACAAGATTAATGAATTGACCGAACTCGTCAAGGCAGCTGGACTTATCCCAATGGTCATGGACGTTGATGCGTTTGCGGTTGAGAATATGCACGCGATTAATTATCCGATGGCGAAGGAAGAAACGACGGCCTTGGTGAATCTCGGCGCGAGCGTGATGAATGTGAACATTGTCCGTGCCGGTTCTTCGTTGTTTACGCGTGATATCCCGTTGGGGGGCAATAGGTACACAGAAGCGATTCAACGCGAGATAGGGCTCTCCTTCGAGGAAGCTGAAGAGAGCAAGAAAAAGGACCGAGGAGGTGATTCCGGCGGGGTATCGGTTACCGGTGTTATGGACAGTGTCAATGCGGAAGTCGCGTCCGAGATCGCTAGAACGATTGACTACTTCAAGACCTCGTCCACCAACGCTGAGCTCAGTCGTGTGCTGGTCTGTGGTGGCGTAGCCCGGGCAAAAGGGCTGATTCAACAGCTCGGCGATCGGATGCAACTGCCTGCAGAAATGGCTGATCCCTTCGCTGAAATAGATGTTACAGGGTGCGACATCGATCCTGACCTACTGGCGGACTTGGCCCCATCGGCAGCCGTCGGTGTCGGGTTGGCCTTGAGAGCGGTGGGGGACAGATGATTCGCATTAACCTCCTTCCAGGTGGGCCCAAAGGAAAGTCAGCCAAACCTCAATATGACGTACGCGCACAGGCACTGCTCGGCGTCGGGATGGTCCTGGTCGCGCTGGCCGGGTGTTGGTGGTATTCGGCTTCATTGGACAGTGAGCTTGAGGCTCGACAGGAGGAAAAGCGAGATAAAGAAAAGCAAGTTGCCCAGCTGAAAGAACAGGTCAAGCAAGTACAGGATTTTGAACGAAGAAAAAAGTTACTCGAGGACAAGAATCGGATTATAGACCAGCTTGAGCAATCCAGAATGGGTCCGGTGAAGGTGCTCGATCATGTGAGTCAGAGTTTAGAGCCGCTTAAAGTATGGCTCACGAAACTGGGTGTGGCATCCGATACGGTTGAGTTGGAAGGGAAAGCGTTAACCAACGACGACGTAGTGGAATTCGTGAACAACTTGCGACGCACAGAGTATTTTGCCGGCATCAATCTGCAGGAGAGTAAGGCCGCAGTAGAAAACAAAATTAACTTGTACCAGTTTCGTTTAGCCTTTCGTCTAAAGGGATCCTGATGGGGTTACCGCAGATCAAGCTTGATGCGCTTCGCAATGTGCCGGCGTCCCAAAAGGCCGCGCTTTTATTCTTGCTCGTCGGCGGCATGATTGCTGGCTTCTATTTCTACATTGCAGAACCCAAGTCTGCGACCATCACGGCGCTCGAGGCAGAAAACAGTAGGCTGGAGGGTGAAATTCAAACACTCACAATCAAAGTGAAACATCTCGACGAATTAGTCGCGGCGAACAGACAGCTCGAAATTGAATTGGCTAAGAAGAAGGAACGTCTTCCCCCGGAAGAAGAAGCGATCATGTTGCTGAAGCAGGTGTCTGACCTCGGGGTACGATTGGGGCTCGATATCAAACTCTGGAAACCAGGTGCCCAGACTGAAGATGGGTCGAAGCTTTTCGTCAAGATGCCGGTCAGTGTGGAGGTGGCCGGGGTCTATCACACTGCCGCACTATTTTTCGATCGGATCAATCGACTTCCTCGGATAATTACGGTGTCGGGGCTTAAGATGGGGTCTCCGAGGATTGAACAAGGACGAATCGTATCACAAACGACATTTGACCTGGTGGCTTACGCCGCGCCTCAGGAAAAGCCGGTTTCCGGAGCATCTCCTGCGGCTAATGCTCCCAAAGTAGCCCAAGTTGGGAAATAGCGAAATCGTGACACCATGCATGTGTTGAATATCAGAAGGAAGCCTAAAGAATATTCTCTGATAGTTGGTGTCAGCCTGGTATGCGCCTGTGTCACCCTTTCGGGGAGTATAGATGCACAAGCCGAGTCTTCTCCTCTTCCTGGCCTGACGACTCCGATGCGGCAAGATGCTCTCACGCTGTCTTCTGTACCAGAAATCCAGAGGACGGCTCCCCAAGCTGGAGAAGCGCCCACGTCTGGGCCAGGTACTCCGGTGGCTTCCCAGCTTTCCGTACCGGACGGGATGGTTGGAGGTGGGTATGATCCTTCCGGTCGTCGAGATCCATTTGCTCCTATCGTCCAGGAGCTTCAGCCCGGGAAAACGGATACAACTCTTCCACCATTGCAACGCGTGACCCTGACAGAGCTCAACCTTATTGCCGTCGTATGGGGGGCATACGGCTATACCGCTATGGTGCAGACACCAGAAGGACATGGGTACACCGTTCGACGGGGAACAAGGATCGGGCAAAACAACGGAGTAGTCAGCGCAATTACCGAGCGTGGCATCATTGTCCAGGAACGGTTCACTGATGTGTATGGCAAGAAGCAGGAGCGAGAACATGTCAAGCTCTTACATCCCAAAGAGGGCTCAGAATGAAACCACTACCTTTGCCGGCGGATAATTCTCGAACTGTCGGATCTTTCATCGAAGTCTTGGCGCTGTCGATCGCCGCTCTGTCCATAATTGCCCAGACGCCTGCGTTGGCCGAAGAGATCGACGTGCTAAAGCGGAGTGATGCCAGGCGAGCCGAAACGGCTAGGACACGATTGCTGGCCCAGGCCGTGACCGCTATTGAGGTCCGCCCCAAAGCGGATCTGGTGACCGTAGTAGTTGCCGGGGATGGCCAACTATTTCCTGAAGCCAATTTTTTAGATGAATCCCGCTTAATCGTTGATATTCCGGCGGTCTCGTCCACCCTTAGACGATCAGTAGTGCCGGCCGACCACTATCTGCTCAAAAAAATCAGGGTGGGACACCACGCTGATAAGGTTCGACTGGTGTTCGATGTCCCCGAGCGCCCGGTTTTGTCTATTGCTCGCGAAGATAATAAGGTATTGATCACATTGAGGCCGAGCGAGCGGAAAATGTCCTCTGTTGTTGCTGCGTACGTCGATGGGGGAAAGATCGGCCCATTCCACCCCCAGACCCGTAAGGGGCTATTCGTGCCGGGCGATCGCGTGGTCAAGAGAGCGACGCGAATCGTGCGGCCCCTCCCGTCTCAGTTTACGGTGCAGCGGGTTCAGATGGTTGGAGAAAGTGTTCCTGCTGAAAAGGATGACAGGTCCGATGACATTGTGGCAGGGCAAACACGATTTGTTGGTCGGCGTATCTCCCTCGATTTTCAACAGGCTGACATTACGAACATTCTTCGATTGATCGCCGAGGTCAGCGGCTTCAACATTGTCGTTGGAGAAGGCGTCAAGTCCAAGGTCACCATGAAGCTGGTCAGTGTGCCTTGGGACCAGGCGTTGGATATGCTCTTGAAAATGAACGGGCTCGGCATGATTCGTCAAGGTAGCATTGTGTGGGTCGATTCGCTGGCAAACATTGCCAAGCAGCAGGATGAAGAAGCACGGGCTAAGGATTCCAAGACGAAAGCGGAGGAACTGGTCGACCGTGTCTTCTATATCAGGAATCTCCAGGCCCAAGAGGTTATGACATCGCTGCGACAATATTTAAGCCCACGGGGTGTCATGCAATTCAATCAGGGTAGCAACGCACTGATTGTGCGAGAGACCGAGACAAAGTTGGCAATCGTCAAACAGCTCGTAGAGGGACTCGATCTGGAGGTCCCTCAGGTTCAGATTGAGGCGCGCATTGTTCAAGCTGATACCGTTTATGCTCGAGGGTTAGGGATTCAGTGGGGATTCCAGGCGGGGAATGCCACACCAACCGATTTCTTTGGCGTCTCGAATCTTATCGGGCCATTTGCAGCAGGTGCGAATGGGGCTAGTACCATACCGAAAACTTTCTTGGTTAATCTACCGGCTCAGGTTGGTGGATTGCCGGCGGTCCCTGGGATTGGGTGGACCTTTGGGAAACTAAATGGTGATTTCGGACTGGATATGCGGCTCTCCGCCGGAGAATTGCTAGGCTTGACCAAGGTGATCGCAGCGCCGAAGATCACCACATTGGACAAGCGTGAAGCCAAGATTTCTCAAGGCGAATCGATCCCATTCCAAACGACATCCTTACAGGGTACGCAAACAACGTTTGTCGATGCGAATTTGGAATTGAATGTCACACCTCAGATCACGTCACGCGATCCCAAGGAAGATGGGAAGCGAATCTTAATGCGTGTAAGGGCAACGCGGAATGCGGTCGGGGCACGGAGCAACCCTGCCGGCCCCAGCATCGACCGACGGGAAGCCACCACGCAGGTGATTGTGAGGGATGGTGAAACAATGGTGATCGGCGGAGTCTTCGTCGACACGCAAGCCAACAACGTGCAAGGTATTCCCTATCTCTCTCGTATGCCGGTTCTTGGTTGGTTGTTCAAGAACAAATCCGAATCAGTTTCAAAGCAAGAGTTGCTCATTTTTCTCACGCCAAGCATTATCAAGACCTAGAGTCTGCTTCATTTCTGTGATCGGCAAAAGCCTGGGGATGCGATTCAGCATCACCAGGCTTTTGCTTTTGTGCCATGGTGATCGCGACAACTCCCGACCCGAATGGTGGCACTCCGCCAGGAACGTGACCGCCTTTTTAGTTCGTCGGGGCTGTGTTACGATACTTCTCCCTTTGATGTTTCATACGCGGCTCGGGAACAGAATCGACGTGAAATTCTCAGGCTTCATCAGCGACTGGGTTACGAAGTGATTCCAACCTCAACGGTTAAGGTTTCTCTAGCTGAAAGGAGCTACGAGGTCACCATCCGAGCCGGACTTGTAGAGAGGCTTGGAAGAGAATTGAAGAAATATGGAGTACAAGGAAAGGTCGGAGTTGTGACGGATCGGCATGTCGCTCGGCACTACCTGAAGAGTAGTCTGAAGGAAATCAAGAAGCATGGAATTGATTCCGTTCCGATCATTCTGTCTCCAGGAGAGCGATCGAAAACGCTGAAGACCGTGGAGCAGATCCTTGACGTGTTGGCACGTCATCGATTCGAGCGGTCGTCCATGCTCTTGGCGCTCGGCGGTGGTGTTGTGGGCGACATGGCCGGCTTTGCTGCTTCGATCTACCAGCGTGGTATTCCCTACATTCAGGTGCCGACGACTCTTGTGGCGCAGGTCGATTCGAGTGTCGGAGGAAAGACGGGCGTCGATCATCGGCTCGGGAAGAACCTGATCGGGTCATTTCATCAACCGTGCGCCGTATGGATAGATCCGTTTACTCTTCATACCTTGCCCACTCGGGAATTGGTTGCTGGGCTTGCCGAGGTCATTAAGTACGGGATCATTGCGGACAAGTCCTTCTTTGCCTATCTGCGGCAGCACATGTCTGAGCTGCGGAGACAATCGCCCGGCATCGTTGCGGCAGCAGTGAAACGATCCTGCGAGATAAAGGCCGAAGTGGTGGCTGCGGATGAACGAGAATCCGATCGCAGACGGATCCTCAACTATGGCCATACCATCGGCCATGCCCTTGAGGCGTTGGGGGGGTATAAATCGTTCGTCCATGGAGAAGCGGTGGGGATAGGATTAGTGCAGGAGGCCGAGCTGGCCTGCTTTCAGGGAATTTGTTCTCGTACAGTAGTCGAAGAGATTCGGCGCACTGTGAAGGAGGCGGGGTTAAGTGACTGTATGCCGAGGTGGAAACCGCAGAGGATATGGAAGGCCATGCTTCATGACAAAAAAGTCTCGGAAGGGCGAGTCATTGGAGTGTGGCCGGAACGTATCGGACAGGTACGGATAGGACCGATTGAAAAATCCGTGTTTGAGCAATGGTATGCGGTTTCACGAGTCTCTCTTCACGGTCATGCCTAACTACGCATCGCTTGCCCCAAGGACGGAGTCAACATGAACCCATCTATTGTGTAGAGGGCGTTTGGCCATCGGGGAGAGGCCGGTTTTGTCGGAGTTCTATGCGGACGTTGCGAATCGCGATGGCACAGATGAACCCAACTGTCGGGGATCTAACCGGCAATGTCCACCGCATTACGACCTGGCTGCGAGACGCGAAGAAGGCCAGAGCCGACGTAGTTGTATTTCCTGAGCTGGCCATTACCGGTTATCCGCCCGAAGACCTGCTGCTCAGGTCGCAGTTTGTGACGGATAACCTACGGGCACTGAACGAGATCACGCAAGTCTGTCGCGGTTTGGTTGCTGTGGTAGGGTATGTTGGGCAGGAGGAGCAAATCGACCCGCATTCGCCCCGGCGGTCGATCGTCTCAGCCGGGCGGCATACGCTCTACAATGCGGCAGCATTGATCGCCGATCGCAAGTTAGTCGGTAGTTATAGAAAGTGGTGTTTACCCAACTATGGGGTGTTCGATGAAAGCCGCTATTTTCGTCCCGGGCTGAGAGTCCCGTTGCTCCTCGTTAACGGCACGACAATCGGAGTGAGTATCTGCGAAGATATTTGGTTGCACGAAGGGCCTACTCGGGTACAAGCAGCGGCTGGTGCTGAGGTGATCGTCAATATCAATGCCTCGCCCTTTCATGTCGGCAAAAGTCGTTTAAGGGAGCAGATGCTGGCGACGAGAGCGAGGGAACAGGGAGTCATTGTTACATATACGAACATGGTTGGGGGGCAAGACGAGTTGGTCTTCGACGGGAACAGCTTGATTCTAGACCAATCAGGGAATGTGATCGCACGTGGTCACGCGTTTCGGGAAGAGTTACTTGTGGCCGATTTGAACGTGGATGCCGTTTCACGTGGACCTGCGGCGAGCGGGCGTAGGGCGGCATTGACCGGAAAAGTTGGTTCAGCCGTCGATCGTCTCGTGGTGAACGAGACGGCGGTAAAAAAGAAGCATCGGCCTCGACTCGTGTCAGGGCTAGCGGAGGCATTGGCTGAGATCGAGGAGGCGTATCACGCTCTGGTACTGGCCGTGAAAGATTATGTCCAAAAGAATGGATTTACGCGAGTGGTGATCGGGCTGAGCGGCGGAGTAGATTCGGCAGTGACCGCGGCAATCGCTGTGGATGCCCTTGGTGCCAAGCAAGTGCTCGGTATCTTCATGCCGTCTCCGTACACCTCACATGAAAGTGAAGAGGATGTTGTGGAACTCGTACGGTGTCTCGGCATCGACTTGAATACCATCCCGATTACCCCGACATTTGAAGCCTATCGACAGTCTCTGGTACCGTCATTTGTCGATTGCTCGGAGGACATCACCGAGGAAAACCTCCAGGCTCGCATTCGCGGCAATCTACTCATGGCTGTATCCAATAAGTTCGGGCATCTGGTTCTGGCCACTGGAAACAAAAGCGAGGTAAGTGTGGGGTACTCGACTCTGTACGGCGACATGGCCGGTGGGTTCGCCGTCATTAAGGATGTTCCGAAGACGATGGTCTACGGCCTGGCGCGGTTCCGCAATGAACGTGGTCCGTCGCCTGTGATTCCCAAAGGTATCCTGGACCGACCTCCGACCGCCGAGTTGAGGCCGAATCAAAAGGATGAAGATTCTCTTCCTCCGTACGCCGTTCTCGATCCCATTCTTCAGGCGTATGTCGAAGAAGACCGCTCGCTCGACGACATCGTCGAGGCAGGATTCGATCGCGCGACGGTTTCACGCGTGGTCCGGATGGTCGATAGCAGCGAGTTCAAGCGACGTCAGGCACCTCTTGGCGTCAAGATCACTCACCGCGCCTTCGGCAAGGACCGACGAATGCCGATTACGAACGGCTACCGCATCAAGCAGCCATAGCCTCAACTGGTTCTGTATCCTAATCACACCGTTACTACTCAGATATCTGTCCAATGATTCCGGACCGGAGTGAATCGCCTGGGCTTCTTGGCCCGTGATTCGCTTGCCGTATGCATTCCATGCGCACAACGTGGGTCATAGAGGTCGAGCAATTTTGAGGAATTTACAAGATTTCCACGTTGAGTGAGAGGAAAGGATGGGCTATGATGGCTCCCCCAAAGCAGAGGGAAAGGTGGAGTGGCTGTGACCTTTGCGCGACGAGAGGCATGGGGCGGCGGTGGGTTGCGCACAGCTCCTGAATGGGTCCATCTGAGAGTCGCCCGGAGTTCCTGAGCTGGTCGGGCAAGGAGGGCATCGACATGAAGCTGGTAGAGGCTGTCGTCAAGCCGTTCAAACTTGAAGAGATCAAGGATGCCCTGTTGGAAATCGGTGTTCAGGGGATGACTGTATCGGAAGTCAAAGGGTTTGGGCGTCAGAAAGGCCATAAGGAAACCTATCGCGGTCAAGAGTATACGATCGAATTTGTTCCCAAGGTGAAAATCGAGGTAGCTGTGACGGATGCCCAGGTGTCTCGAGTAATTGAGGCCATCACCAAGGCGGCGAAGACGGGTAGTATCGGGGATGGAAAAATTTTCGTTCGAGAGTTGAACGCGGTCGTGCGCATTCGGACGGGGGAAACCGGAGAAACCGCGCTGTGACGCGGTAAGGGGTCCAGGCACTAGAACAGGATCGCGGAGGAACTTCATAAGGAGGACGGGGATGAACGTGCGGGAGGTATTGGAGTTCGCCAAGAAACACAGGGTCCAGATGGTCGATCTGAAATTCGTCGATCTGCCTGGAATGTGGCAACATATGACCATCCCTGTGAGCGAGCTGACGGAGGGGCTGTTCAAGGACGGGTCCGGCCTTGATGGGTCGTCGATTCGCGGCTGGAAGGCCATCAACAACAGCGATTTGTTGATGGTGCCGGACCCTGCCACGGCATGCCTGGATCCCTTCACCGCGGTCCCGACGCTCAGCCTGACCGGAAATGTCGCGGACCCGATTTCTCGGGAGAATTACGAACGTGATCCCAGGTTTATCGCGCAAAAGGCTGAGAAGTATCTCCAGAGTACCAAGATCGGCGACAACTCATTCTGGGGGCCTGAAGCCGAGTTTTTTATCTTCGATCATGCTCGTTACGACCAAACCAGCCACAGCGGCTTCTACTATATCGATTCGGAGGAAGGCGCCTGGAACATGGGGCAAGAGGGGATCAACCTGGGGGGGAAGATTCGGCATAAGCAGGGGTATTTCCCAGTGGCTCCAGCTGATACCCAGCAAGATATCCGGAGCGAGATGGTCCTGGAGATGGAAAAGGTCGGCATTGAGGTCGAGAAGCATCATCACGAGACAGCCTCGGCTGGGCAGGCCGAAATCGATATCCGATTTGATTCTCTCGTGCGAACCGCGGACAAGATGATGCTGTACAAGTACATCGTCAAAAACGTGGCGCGTCGACATGGGAAGACGGTGACATTCATGCCGAAGCCGCTCTTCAGTGATGCCGGATCGGGGATGCACACCCATCAGAGCATCTGGAAAGATGGGAAACCGCTCTTTGCCGGGAAAGACTATGCCGGCATCTCACCGCTCTGTTTACATTATATCGGTGGCATCCTGAAGCATGCGCCGGCGCTGGCAGCCTTTACGAATCCGACGACGAACTCCTACAAACGCATCACCCCGGGGTTCGAAGCGCCGGTGCTGCTGGCCTATTCCAGCCGGAACCGATCGGCCGGCATCCGCATTCCAATGTACTCTCCAAGTCCGAAAGCGAAGCGGATCGAAGTGCGGTTTCCCGATCCATCCTGTAATCCCTATTTGGCATTCTCTGCGATGCTCATGGCGGGGCTCGACGGCATTCAAAACAAGATCAACCCAGGCGAGCCGGCCGAAAAAGACCTCTACGATCTCGATCCGAAGGAGGCGGCGAGTATTCCGACCATGCCGGGTAGTTTGGATGAGGCGATCAACAGCCTAGAACGGGACCACCAGTTTCTCCTTAAAGGGGAAGTGTTTACCGAGGATCTGATCGAGGCCTGGATCGGCTATAAGCGAAGCAAGGAGATTGATCAGATGCGCGTGCGGCCACACCCCCACGAGTTCTTTCTCTATTACGACGTCTAGCTGTAGGGAGCCGTCGTCGGACACAGGTGGAGGGTTAGCGTTTCCCGCAAGCCGCCCTCCAAAGCGCGTGATTGACGTTGCGCGCTTCTACCGGCTGCCAGTTCCCGTTTTCGATGTAGCCGGTTGCCGGTTTGCCGGTGCCCATGTGGCGGGAAAATTCGATGACTTGCAGAACGCGTACGCGAGATTGTTCACAGTCAAATTCCTTGTGGGTCTTGAAGGACAAGAATCGTGTGGTGCTGTTCCATTTGAGATCCGTTAATTGCCAGAGCGTTGCGCGAGTCCCCGCTTGTTGAATAGTTTTTGGGTCCAAGTACAGGGTCTCAAGACCGGCAGGCTGGTATTGTTTCTCCAGAGCCTCCCAGCGGGCATAGACCGGGCCGGAATTGAGCAGTATCAGCAGGGCGATGAACACGAATCCCCTCATGGCAGTTGATCCCCTTCGGCACCGATCGAATCACCCAGTTCTATTCGGAGCGGATTGCATAAAGGGTCGCAGATAAAAAATCAAGGAGCAAGCCTTTTGTGTCCTGAACTAAACGAGCATGATCAGAGACCCCTTGAGCCTCATCCTAGGGTTAGGTTATTCTCGCGCTTACAACCAGGAGGAAGATGATGCCGAAACGAGTTCGTACGGGGTTGACAAGGAGCGATATTCTCGATCGATATGTCGAGCGGTTTAAGCAGCAGCTCGTGAAATTTCAACCTTTCCTCTCGCGTAAGCGCGGGTCGGCTTCGCTTGAAGATTTCGACGACGCGGCGGAAGAGTTGATCAGTCAGGTATTCGGCGCGGCATCGGATGAATCAGAGGCCTATTTCTTTGCCAAGACGGGTGAATCGGCACTCTTGCCTGAAGAGGCGCAGGAAAGCGGGACCCACGATGTGGAACGTGAGAGCCTCCAACAGCGTCGCCAAGTGCTGGAAAGCTGTTTGGCTGATCTCGAATTACGTCGACGATTGCAGGCAACGAGGAAAGGGAAAGGGATCGAGGCAGCAATTGTTGAAGACTATATGTCGCATGATGTGCGAAGCATCCATCGGGCTGCAACCATCAAACAGGCGGGGCAGCTGTTGCAAAAGCATAAAGTCGGCTCGCTGATCGTGGATGACGGGTCCCGCTATATCGGTATCGTGACCGATTCCGATCTCACTCGCAAGGCTGTTGCCAAAGGTCTCGACCCCAATACCACGACCGTCGCCGCTTGCATGAGCCGGCCAGTTGTTACGATTGAAGAAGATGAGTCACTCGCCGAAGCCATGTCGCTGATGAAGAAGCAGAGCATCCGACATCTGCCGGTGACTGCCGATGCCACGATCATCGGTGTACTTTCAGTCTCTGACCTGCTCCGCGCGTTCGAGGAGCAAAACACTCCGTAGTCTTCGTACAGCAAACCGCTAGCAGTTGCACAAACGGTCGACGAGCAGCTCTGCCTACTAGGGTCTCGATCGGATACACCACCATGCCACCGATTTTGCTGCTCAGTTGCGAATCCGTCGGCAAGGGCTTCGGGATCAAACCGTTATTCAGTGACCTTTCACTCGGACTCTGCGAGGGCGATCATGTCGGGCTGATCGGTCCCAATGGGTCAGGGAAGTCCACGTTGCTCAAGATCCTGGCCGGTCTCGAGGAGCTGGACAGCGGTACTAGATCTGTGCGGAGGCAGATCCGCATCGGCTATGTTCCGCAAGAATCCTCGTTTATCGAGCAGTCCTCGGTCGAGGAAACGCTGATCCAGGTCCTCCTCGACGAGGGACTGGACCAGCATGAGCATGGCGGGCGCATCGCCAAAACGCTCAGCCTCGGAGGGTTTATCCGTGCCGACCAATCAGTCTCAACGCTCTCCGGAGGATGGAGGAAGCGGTTGGCGATCGCACGGTCGCTGATGCTGGAACCGGACGTGCTGCTCATGGATGAGCCGACCAACCATTTGGACGTCGAAGGTATTCTCTGGCTGGAACGCCTGCTGAAAGCCGAGCCCCATGCCTTCGTGGTCATTAGTCATGATCGGCGCTTCCTGGAATCGGTGACAACGAGGATCTGGGAATTGAATCGCCGATATGCCAATGGCGTCTTTCAAGCAAACGGTCGGTACAGCGAGTTTTTGGAGCAACGCGATGCGGCATTACAGGCGCAGACCGACTATCAGGCATCGTTGGCAAATCGGGTCCGGCGAGAAGTGGAATGGCTCAGACGCGGGCCGAAAGCTCGCACGACTAAAGCCAAGGCCCGGATCGATGCAGCCGGTCGGATGATCGATGAACTACAAGATATCGAATCACGACAAGCGCAGGGATCGGCCGGGATCGACTTCACAGCCTCTGGACGAAAGTCGAAACAATTGTTGGTGACAAAGGGGATCGGGAAATCTCTCGGCGACAAACCGATCGTGTCCAATCTCGATATCGTGATGGGTCCAGGCGAGCGAATTGGTCTCCTCGGCCCTAATGGTGGTGGCAAGACGACCATCTTAAAACTCTTAGCCGGCATATTGGAGCCGGATCGTGGCACTATCACGCGTGCCGATCGGTTGCGCGTCGTGACCTTCGAGCAACACCGTGAGTCATTGGACCAGCAAGCCACGTTGCGGCGCGCCCTTGCTCCAGCCGGCGGCGATGCCGTCGTATACCAGGATCGTTCCGTGCACCTGATCTCATGGGCCAAGCGCTTCCTCTTCAAGCCGGAGCAGCTCGATCTGCCGGTCTCGCGCTTATCAGGCGGCGAGCAGGCGAGGCTGCTGATCGCGCGACTGATGCTCCAACCGGCGGATCTCTTGCTCCTCGACGAACCGACGAACGATTTGGATATTCCAACACTCGATGTCCTGGAAGACAGTTTGCTTGAATTTACAGGCGCGCTTGTTTTGGTGACGCACGACCGGTGGCTCTTGGACCGTGTCTCCACAAGACTTCTGACGCTCGACGGGATGGGCCGCGCCGAATGGTTCGCCGACTATGCCCAATGGGAAGCCGCACAGGCGAGAAAGGCGACGGAAGAAAGAAAACCCGAGATCTTGGAGGAAACCTCCCTATCGGCGAAGCCATCCAAACGGAAAGGCTTGTCGTACAAGGAACAAAAGGAGTGGGAACAGATCGAAGCAAAAATCCTGGAAGCCGAGGAAACCGTTGCGACCTGCCAAGCTGCGGCAAATGACCCGGCTATCGCCTCATCCGCCGCTGATCTGCAAGATCGGTTTGCCGCACTTCATGCTGCTCAGACAGAAGTCGAACGCCTCTACGCCCGCTGGGCCGAACTGGAGGAAAAACGCGCTCAAGCGATCGGCAACATACAGGCTGAAGTTGGAAATAAACCATTTTTAGGATAGCTTTGGGGAGGGACTGGGGAATTGGAGCAGGCAAAAAGCGACTCTTGGAGCAAAGCTAATCCTCATCCGATACATCGATGACGCGGATCTGTCCGTGTTTAAGCGCCATCGTATCTAGGAAGTGCCACATAGAGTTTTTGTCATTCCAGGGAAACTGAGTATCCTTCGTTGTCCGGGCAGATCAGAAATCCGGAAGCGGCTCGGTTCAATTTTCGCATTGTGGTACCTCAGCGTATGTGTTTGATCTTTGATTCCTTCCGCCCTATTCTTCAGGCTTGGTACCAGTGAATTTCAGCCAGGTGAACAGCGTTGTCGGAGAATCGAACCTTTGGGCCCTTCCGTTTCCGCCAGCGTCCCTTGCCGTAGCAATTACGCAGACGGACGATCCCGTGGATTTGAGCGTCAACGGCAAATGTATCAATCTGTGGAATAGAGCCAAGCAACTCGAAGCGCACGGCTGCGTGGGCCCAAGACTATGCGTTTTTCGTCAATGGGCAGACGAGAGACCTCTCAATCATGCCGCCGACAATTGGAGCGCGATGTTTGGCGGGGCTATCGGCGTGCAGGCAAGGCTTGTACGAATTCATTCCTCGATTGTACTGAGAATCAGCGAACTCCCGCAATGCACGAGACAAGACCGACCCTAGTTCCCCTCCATGTTGCGAAGAACGAGTGAGCGGCCGCGGTGTTCCCCAGCTAGAAGTTTGACGCCAACGCCGCCTGGTTCCGGCTTAGCGTCCTCATCTACAATCTGCTCAGTGCGTTGAAGCGGCCGGCCTTATCGCGGGTTTGTCGGAGGCTCGGCTCAAGCCTCTGAGGTTTTTGGTGCTCAACACGGTGGGCAAAGTCATCCATCATGCCCGACGTACGCTGTTACGGCTCCCGGACCAGTCCACAAGACCATCGTAGCCCTGGCACGAAGTAAAATCCTGGCGCTCAGCTCCGGTTAGCCTGAGGTTAGGCTAGGATCCGCGCCCGTGTCACGGTGCCCCTCCCCTTTGAGGACCCGCCCTGAACCGGACACTTCGCGTGCTACAAAAACCAGACATGTACATATGATGTGCTAGCTACAAGAGGCTACTTATGGCTTGACTGGCAAGTTGCGCACCTTTAGACTCGTCCGGTGTCCAGCGGTTAGGAAGGCTAAGATAGAACGTGAGAAATAGAAGCTAGAAGAATGCAGGATTTGGTTCAACCAACGGGGATCGCAGCGCTCCGTGGCAAGTTACGAGAGACCTGGGTGCATGACCTCGTCGTCCACTATCGAGACATCAGACGCCAGGTCATGCGGCGGTCGGAAGGCGAGGCCATCCTGTTGCACAGATATTCTCAGATCCATGGCAGACCGCCCAATTTGACAAATCCTCAGACCTTTACAGAAAAGCTGTTCTGGCGCATGGTCACCTGGAATCGGGGAGCCATGCCCTCACGGTTCCGACAGTTGGCCGATAAGTATGCGGTGCGAGCCCATGTGGCAAGCAGGGTAGGCGAGGCGTATTTGATCAAGCTCTTATGGCACGGAGACGATCCGCGTGCGATCCCGTTTGATCGGCTGCCGGAGGAGTATGTGATCAAGCCGAGCCACTCAAGCGGACAAGTGATCATTGTCAGAGGCGAGGTGGATCGCGAGGCAATTATTCATCAGGTCTCGGGCTGGCTGCTCAGCGACTATTATTGGGAGGAACGTGAATACCAATACTATGGCATTAAACCCATGATTGTGATTGAGGAATACCTGACCAACGAGGATGGGAGTCCGCCGCTCGACTATAAATTCTCCTGTTTTAACGGAACGCCGGAGCAGATTCTTGTTCGGAATCATACGCACGACATCAACCCATCTTTTGACATAACGTGGAATCCCCTCGATTTCTCCGATGGGGTAAGTGGAGCACGGCCGTCGGTGCCAAAGCCGGTCGATTTGGAGGAAATGCTTGCACTCGCAGCAAAACTGTCGGCCGAATTCGGGTTCGTCCGCGTCGATTTGTACAACGCTAAGGGGCGAGTCTATTTTGGCGAGTTTACCTTTACTCCTGCGGGAGGGCGCTTAAAATATGAACCGGATTTTTGGGATTTGAAGTTCGGGGAGAAATGGGATCTGTCGTTGGACCGCTGAGAGTTAGTGGGTGACGATCCTGATCAATCTTCATCGGACGGCGGCTCCTGCCGATCACTTTTATGCTGCTACGATGCAGCTACCGGTGGGTGGGCTTTCCGCTGAGTACCTCGAGCGAGTCAAGGTTAGCGAAACCCGGGAGAACATCGTGGAGAAATCTCAGACCGGTCACCTGGTATAGGAAACATTCACTGGACCGAAGGAATATCCACAACATGTTTGAAAAATAGGCTGCTCAGCCTACGCCCAGCATACACTTCTGTTCCTATCCACTACTGGTTGACTGTCTGTCACAGTTCGACAAGATACCGGACAACGCCGGGAGAAGCTCGGCAATCTGCGAGCGTCAGAAAAGACGATACGAGTACGGTCGTGCAATTTTTCATCCTGGTTAACCTGGCATGAATCTTTTCCGGGACTCATTCAAGACATCTCGAGCATGCCGATCTACGCAAACCTAGGCGATCTCCTAGTTAATGCTCGACGGCGCGTAGGATTAGGATGAGGTGGCAGCAGGGCTGATGAAACAGGTGTCTTACTAATCGTTCAGGATGAAGAATGTCGACAACCATAAACGGGTGGTCATAGGGAGAGGAGATGGCACGAGTACGTTCAAACAAAAGTAAAAACAAGTCATCTAACGCAGAGGAAATAAAGGCCGGTCGGTCGGACGAAACCCCCGCTCAAGACCATTCATCGCAACCAGCCGCTAGATCCAAAGAGCAGCAAGAGCACAAGCGGATACAAGAGGAGCTGCCTGCTGATGTGCGAGAATCTGAAAAGCTTTCCGAGGAAACGCCTTCTACTACCACGAATGGACATCAAGGTATCGAGGATGATTCTGCGACGCATCGTAGAATCGCGGAGCGGGCGTTTATTCTGTTTCTAGAGAGTGGCTGTGAGCATGGCAACGATTGGTCTCATTGGTTTGAAGCGGAACAACAGCTTAATGAAATTCGAATGTAGCCACAGAACATTAAGTTTCTTAAACGCGCAACGGAAATTATTACGACAGAGGAATCGGGGACTCGGCGGGAGAGTCCGAGTCTATGGCGAGAGCATTGATTGATGCCAGCGTCGTTGTGCTGTTTGTTCCTCAACCGGCTTCGGAGCTGCGCGACATGTTGCCTTGCGCGACGACATCAAATTGAGCGAAGGATGGCCCGATGGATAAGGGGCAGGAGGCATGGAATACCATGGCAGAACGAGGCAAGGAGTATTAGTAAGTAAAGGGATAAGGGACGATTTGCGATGCGTAATGTTCGGCCAAATAATTTGCAAGGCAGAGACAGGAAGCAATGAAAGATGTCGGACGGTCCGCTAGGGAATTTGCCGAACAGAGACAGAACGTGGTAGAAGAAGCAGCCAATGAGCCGTCACACAGCCGTGGATAGCATACAACTGAGTCGATTAACCAAAAATTATTCATAAGGGGACAATCCTGTGAGGATGTCGTCGCTTGTTCTCGTACTTCTTGTTCTCGTGCTGAATGGGGTGAGCGAGCTCATGGCCGGTGAGGCCTCGACCGCCAGAACCGACATAGAACGCTTGAACGATGATTCAATCACGGCGAACGTACAGGGGAACCTGGCAGGCGATAATGTGATCGATTTTGCCAGGGTCGATGTGGAGACGGAACGAGGGACCGTGATTCTCAGCGGCACAGTGCCAACCTCAGAGCAGAAAGCTCGGGCGGAACAACTGGCTAGACAGGTACGTGGCGTCAAACAGGTCACCAACAAGCTCCAGGTCCAGACGCGCCAGCAGCCGTAAGCCCATTCGGCATGAGCACGAGACGGCACGATGTCGACAGAAACAAGCCTTTCTGCGATTGCGAGCCATGGGAAGTTGAGGATCGGAGCCGTCCGAAATTCAGTTCGTAAAGCTTATCCTGTACATTCCGATGCTCGAGGCAAGGACGCGGTGCCAAACCCACTGCGCAGCGCATCTCTCCCGGCGCCCCAAGCTCTGCTGTTGAGCCGAAGGCATTCCGTATTCGGCTCATAGAAACCGCTTCTTCTACAGTTCTATCCATTGATAGCCGATAGAGAAGGTGGAAGCCGGTCTCTCTCGATCCACCACTGAAAGGGATCCTCACCATGCCTTTGGCGAGCGAACTGGTTCAGTCCTGCACCACTGTCCTTACCTTGCCGGAGATCTACTTCCGTGTGCGAGATGTGGTGGACGACCCGAAGTCGACCATGGATGACCTTGCCGAGGTCCTTAAGCTGGACCCGGCCATCTCGGCCAGGCTTCTTCGCATTGTCAACTGCCCCCTCTATGGATTTCCCAAACAGATCGACACCATCTCTCGCGCCGTCAGCATCGTCGGTAGGCAAGCCATCAATGATCTCGTCACCGCAACGACTGTGGGGCGGACCTTCTCCGGGATGCCGATTCAACTCATGGACGTCTCGATGTTCTGGCGCAAAAGCGTGCTCTGTGCCCTGCTCGCCAGAAGGATTGCTACAGCCTGCGGCATAGAGGACAGCGAGCGTTTCTTCCTCGAAGGCCTGCTGCGCGATATCGGCCATCTCGTCCTCTACCAGACCATCCCGCAGCGTGCGCAGTCTGCTCTCATTGAAGCGGGCTATCTCGGAACCTCTCTGGCCGAGGTGGAGCAGTCCAACATTGGGTGCGACTTCGCGGAAGTGGGAGCCGAACTCATTCGGGCCTGGGGGATGCCTGTCCAAATCGAACAGGCCATCCGCTGTCAACTGAGTCCAAACGATGCCGGTGAATTCATCCTCCACGCGTCGATCGTTCATCTGGCCGGCGTCGTCGCCGATTACGAAGAGTTCGAGCCGAGTCGCCGCCCTGCTGCAATGCCGATCAGTCCCTATGCCATCACCGCCACCCGGTTTGCAGCGGCCAGCCTCACGGCACTGCTCACGGATGCTCGAGCCAAGCTGCAAGATACCCTAGCGCTTATCCGTCCTCGTGCCATGGCCGCCTAATTCCGCAGACATTGTCCATGATCAGAAAAAGGTCCCAAGTCCGTTTAATGGGAGTTCATCGCCCCATGTGGTTACGGTAGTCGGCCTTCCGATTCGGCGGCTTATCGCGTGATGGAACTCAGGCGGGTGACCAATTACCGTGGGGGCGTCGCGCTGTCGCAAGCGCCAAGCTACAGTATGCCGGCCAATCGATTCAGACCCAACGTCGTCTGGGCGAAAAACAGCCGGAATACCTGGCAGTCTTGAGATAATACCGGTTGGTTGGTGGTTGCTCGATCACAGAAGATGAGCCCAATCGGTTTTGCTCCAACCCGCAACGGCGCCATGATCGCCGACGTCGGTCTCCAGACCTCGATAAAATCATGTTTCAGAATCCCGGCCTTCCGGTCTAAAAAGTTGGGAACGAGGAATGGATCGGCCCGCTTGAGAACCGTGAGAAAAAACTGATGCTCTCGGCTCAGTGAACCTGAAAGGGACCGGAGGTAGGGTGTCGGAGGTGCCACACCAAGCACCAGTCTTCCAACCAGCAGATCACTGTCGTTTTGGTTCAGAAGCGCCAGGCCTATGCGGTCAAATCCGGCATCCCGATGTAGGGATTGCACAAAAGCCCCGAGTAGGCCGTTGAGGTCGCTTGCAGCTTGGAGCGAGTCCTGAAAGGCTTGGAGTGTTTCAAGCGGCTTGGCCAGAACGGGAGCAACCGATTCCTCTCGCGGTGGGAGCGTTGCCTGCTCTTTGCCGAGCGTGCCTTTGATGGGGGGCGGATGCGAGAGTGATTCGGTGGCGTCCTCCTTGGGTGGTGGTGCCATGGCTTCATGGGAAGAATCGATTGCCAACCCCATGGAGCGGATGAGTTGACGTCCCCGATCCATAGCCCGAATCGTCAACTCAGCGAATAGGCCAGAAGAGAGTCTGCTTCCAAGCTGGAGAGTTTTCTTGGCTTCCTCAATAGCGGTTTGCGAGGCTGGACCGGTGAGCACCTCGACCAGCCGAATGGACCCGGCGACGACACCTCGGTAGGTTTGAAGCCCGCTTTGCCAATGCCCCATCGCCAGTTCTTCTGGATGACGGAAGAGCTCGATCAGATCGTCCGGCAGGTTCCACATCTGGGCCAACGCTTGGGCCAAGGTCAGCCGTGGTATACCAATGAGGCGCGTCTCTTGAAGCGCACATTCCGACGGGCGCTTGGATTTCTTGGAAATAGCCTGGAGAGCAAGAAAGAGGTCCGGGTCCTGGTAGGCGATGGCCAGGTCCCCGATCGAATAGAGGAGTGCGCCGGTAAACAACTGCCCCGGCTGTGAGTATCCAATGGCCATTCCCAGTTCGCCGGCATAGGTCGCTGAGAGAAGAGACTTGGCGATCAAGGTTCGGAACTCGTGTTGGCGAACCGGCCAATGTTGCAGCTGTTCGACAAGATGTGCCGCAGCAACGAGGGACCGAACGGTGTCGAGCCCGAGCCAACTGACAGCATGGGGAACCGAGACAATCGTCTGCTGTGGGCTGTAGGCGATGCTGTTCGCAACTTGCAGAACTTTGCACGTCAGCCCATGGTCTCGGCTGATCACCTGGGCAAGATTCACGGCGTTGGACTGAGGTCCCATGTGATTCAGGATTTGCTGACAAGTTGATTCCAAAATTGGGAGACAGCGGCTGGATTCATCGAAGAGAGGTCTGAGGTTCTGATGGAGGCGAGGGCGGATGGAGTCGATGAAGACCGATTCCGAGGCTGCGTTTGACGAAGGCATAGGGGGGACTCTGGTTGAGGGTCAGAAGCTCTATCGGTCAAAACTCTATGGAGCTTAAGAGCATGAAGCCGTGGAAGAAAGTGCGCACGATCGGGCATCAAGCGATCCTGGATTTCGGCTGGATGCTCGCGAGCTATTCGACAGAGTGGCTTTCCAGGAAGACCGCCTGTTCCAGGGTACGGAAGAACCGTTGGTAGGGCAAGGGATCTTCGACGGCGCGAAGATAGGACTGAGCACTGGCTCGGACAATGAGCTGCGACTCGTTGCGGTTGCGGACTGTGACGGTCAGTCGTACAAGGTCGCTGCGGTGGTAGAAGGGGCCCCAATCTCGATAGTTTCTGGTGAGGAACAGGAGCGTGTCCGGCTGATAGAGGAAGTAGGATGGGTAGGGGAAGGTCGGTCGCTCAAATGCAGCGTATTTCTTTGCGGACACGATTCCCAGTTCCTCATCCAGCACTTCGATCTTGCAGTTGAAGTCCTGCAAGGTCATGACGATCGCCTCGAGCATCTTTCGCCGATCATTGGTGTCGAACACGCGTGATTGCGCGGCTCGGACCTTCACCTGACTGTCCTCGGATAACCAGATCTGCGACCGCGCGTCCGATTGCTTTTCATGCCGCATTTCGTAGGGCGAACAGGCCGGGGACCACACCACCCCGGCGAACACTGTCAGAAGCAGCCATCGGAGCGGAAGTGCCGAACCCGGTGATGTATCGGTGGTCATGACGATGGGTTCGACTCCCCAGGGAGAAACAGCGCCCGTTGCAATACGACGAAGAAGTTCTGATACACCTTTGGGTCTTCAATGGGTTGGTTGTTATAGATGACGTTGGCGCGAATACTCATTTTCCCCCCTGTCGCTTCCCGCACCGTCACAGTGATCGTGACGACGTCATAATAGTTCGGTTCGGCGAATCGTGCGGCGGTGACAAGTCCCAGGTCTTCATAGGCCCGTTCAATGATGAACCCCAGATCTTGTAGGGTCGCGATGACGGCTCGGATGGTGGCGTTGCGGTCCGTCACATCGAAAGTCCTGGTCTGGCGGCTGCGGATCTCCATCTGCGCATCAGTCAAGAGGAACAAATCTTGCTGGGCTTCCGGCGCGGCGCACCCCTGCGAGGAGACTACTCCGGCAAGCAGGATGCCGATGCAGATCATGTTGCTGTGCATCGTGAGCCTTTCCATGGGGTGGCTTCAGATTCGATGAGCCTCCAGAAACACGGATTTTGAAAGCTTCGCGAAAAATTGTTGATACACCACCGGATCGTTGACCATCTCCATATATTGCGCACCGGGCGGAATGTAATCGTAATCGACTTGGCCATCTCCCTTCCAGACGACCCGGTAGAATGCAATGCGAACTTCGTGATGAGTTGCGTCGGGGTTGAGCGGGCGGGACACGAGGGCCGCGACGATCTTGTGATGTAGGTCTACCGGTTGCCGGACTTTCCCGAAGGAGAGGAAGAACCATACCGTCCTCCCGATCTCTTGACCGTACTCACGGGCACTTCGCTCCTTCACCGCGCGCAGGAAGCCGACTTCCCGTTGACTTTCATCAATTTGAAAGCCCAAATCCTGAAGCAGAGCGGCCGAAGCGGAGAGCAGTTCATGCTCATTCGCCGTTTCGAAAAACCTGGTCTGCATCACGCGATGCGTCAGAATCTCCGGCGTCAGCGCAAAGAAATCGGCCGGCTTAGTACTGGAAACACAGCCGCTGAGAAGCGTGAGTGTCAGGATTGAAAGCCGCCACCTGCCCATCACAGCAATTGTGGCGGGGATGCATCCCACCGGCTGATCAGAACTGAGTGGCGTTGTAGGCAAAGTCCCTGACCTTTTTCTCTTCGTCGTACTTAATGATGATGGTGAGCGTCCGTTGGCGCTGAGTCCGCACACGGTCATTTGAGGCATTGCCCAGAATGATGATCGTCGCATAGGACGACCTGGTCGAGTCTACACGATCGGTCGAGACCCTATCATAGATCCAGACCTCTCGTCGGTTCTCGTCCGTGGTCACGATATTGGGAGTCCCGAGGAGTTCGGCAACCTTGGAAGCGGGCATCCCGACTTTGATCTCGCCCTGCACCTTGCCGACGGTGATGCGGTCTTCTTCTTTCGAGGCGGGCTTCCCGCCGCAGCCCGCGGTGATCATGAACAGACAAAGGCTCAGGATGCTCCATATAGATTTCATTGAAACCTCCCCTTTCTGTCGGCTCGGTGTGACGCGGACTCGTCTAGAAGGATAGGCTACTGTCCCTAAGGCTGCCTGTCAACGGGCGAGATCAGGAAAGCACGTAATAGTCGTCGGCACGTCATGTTCCTGTTGCCATAACGAGCTTCTCGCAGCAGCTTGCGGAGAAAACCAAACTCACCTCAGAGTCCGCCGTTAGCTCTCGTCGTCAAAGCGCTACATTAGAAACATTCGTAAAATCAATGTCTTGAGTGGAAGCTCAGGCTCGATCGCGAAGGTCTCGATGGGCAATCTGGGAATACCGGGCAACGATGTGTCTTCATCCTCACCAGAAGTCACACCTTCCCAAACGTCCTGGAAAAAAACTCCTTCACCTTTCCCATATGCTCCTGGACATCTGTTTCCAGATGGCTTGCTCCTGCTTGCCAGTCGTCGGTGGTGTAGCCCACACGGCGGGCGAGGAAGATGAATTCGTCGGAATCGACTGGGGGGAGGACGCGGTCTTTGGCATTACCGCGTACCATGCGGAGACCGTCGATGAGCATGCGGATGAAGAAATAGGCTTTGCGGAGAGACTCGCCGTCTTGTCTCGTGACAATGCCACAATCGGCAAGGGCAGCCAGAGCCTGCATGGTGTTGGGAGTATGCAGGACTGGAAGTCGATGGCCGTGCATGATCTGAAGGTACTGGATCGCATATTCGATATCGACGATCCCGCCGAGGCTATGTTTGAGGTTAATCGTGCCTCGCTCCACGAGTTGCTCCAACTGTTGCCGGCGTAAGTCGAGGGCGACAGGAAGATCCCAAGGTTGGCCGTTGTAGACATAACTATCACGATGGGTCTCGACTCGCCTACCCAGAGCTGCATCGCCCGCCACATACCGCAATTTGATCAACGACTGGCGCTCGAACGGGGCGGCAAAACCTCGGCTACTGTAATAGCTGGTGATTTCATCAAATGGATTTGTCAGCGAGCCCTTCCCACCGTGAGGTCGGAGGCGTACGTCCAGATGAAAGATACCTTCTTGCTTGGCCTCGATCCACTGTAAGAGTTCGGCGCCGAGTCGCTCAAAGTATTCGCTGTTCTCGATCGGCTGCTTGCCGCCGGTCCGGCCTGCGTCGCCATAGACGAACATCACTTCAATATCAGAGGCATAGCCCAGTTCCCTGCCGCCGAATTTGCCTAAGCCGAGAACGGTGAAGGGACAGAGTTTCTTGTTCGCCAAGCGCGGTGGGCCATAGAGCTTGTTCAGTTTATTCTGGCAGTCCTTCAAGCTTCGATCGACGATGACTTCGGCCAGTTGAGTCAGGGCGGCGGAGAAATCCGGCAGGGCCGTATCCGGCTCGACGATATGTTTCATGTCGATGCGGAACAGCTCGCGATCTTTAAAGCTGTTCAGCACCACCTTACGGGCCTCGTCGGTTTTGGCCCGATTCACCAGGCGATCAAGTTCTTTGCGAAGCGTCGCTCGTGGCATCATGAGGGGCGCATCCCGGTAGTCTTGCAGCAGCGGCAGGAGGTTGCTGTACTGGCGACGCAGAAAGTCTTCCCAGAGAAAATCGCTGGCGCCGAGCAGACGGGCGAGCAGAGGAAAGGTCTTCTTATCGCTGAGAAAGGCCAATGCTTCCTGCTGGGCCCTGCCCTTTGCCTGTTGCATCGTTAGATCGAGGAACTGATCAAAGGCTTCCAGGGCCTTGGTCGGGTCGGGAGCCCAGGTGAGAGCATGGGTGAACTGCTTGATGAGGACGGCCGTCAGGCGCAACTGTTGCTGATCGGCCGCATCGGTGAGCTTTTGGCCGTGGCGGTTGCGGACATAGAAGCGATCATGAATCTTCCCGTCCTCAACGTCGAACTGCGCTTTGGAGATATATACATCACGCATCGCGAGGGCGTTGGCGAAGGCGTACAAAAAGGCCGGAGTGTCGTCTGACCGGATGTCCATGACGGTGTCAGTGGGCGAGTGGCTGTTGTCAAACATGATCCGTACCGGATTGAGCAGGCCGCTGAAGGACCCGCGTCGCCTACCGAGTTGTTCGACCAGACGCCGATTTACAGCGAACCGCGCCTCCTCGAATTGCCCTGTGTCGAGCAGGGTGATCACCGAATGGAGCGCGTCCGACAATTGGTCCTGTTGGGCCAGGTCCAGCTCTGCGCCTGGTACCGGAAGGACCCGGAAGATATCCACGATCTTTTTTCGACTCAGACCCGGGCTGCCCTTTGCGCGGACACGCGGTCTGTATCCTGTCCAACCGGCGCGGGCGGTTTGTGAAGCGGTTTTTTCGGCAAAGGTATAGATATGTCCTTCCTCAATGTTGAGGCCGAATGCTGAGAGCAGGCCGCAAATCATGGCGAATTCGGAGAAGTGGTCGTAGGCCACGATCGTGATCTCAAACCGCTTGTCCGGTTGTTCGGCAAAGGTGATGTGACAGGGATGTTCCGGCGTCAGTTGAGCCGTCAATCGGACATGCCGGGCAATCGTCTGAGGCTCAAACCGCCGGAAGTACTCCTGGTCCATGCGGGCGAAGAAATCGAGAAGTAGATCGGATGGAATGTCTGGACAGAGCGGACGAACCGAGTTGAGAAGCGATGTGCGATCAGGAGAACCGATCGGCATAAGCTTCAGTATACCCGAATGGTTTCATTGTGCGTAGAGGAACGGGTCAGTATAATGCCGCGCCATGAGTCATTCCTCTGTACCGCCGCTATTCCCACGAGTTCCGTCTCGGGTTCACAATCCCACGTCTAACCCGGATCCCAGCCCCGTTTTGCTCGCTGCCAAGCGGAATGTCGAGGAAGTGCGAGCCATCTTGTCCGCCTATGGCCTGCATGATCTCGACCAAGCCGACCGCAACCTCGATGCAATGGCGGGTGACCCGGCCCAGCGCCGGCGGCTGGCCGATATCCTCCCGATACTGATGGAATCGATTTCCCGGACGGCCGACCCTGATCAGGCGCTGAACCATTGGGAGCGTTTCCTGGGAAACGTGGCCCCTACAACCTTTCTCGACTATTTGCGAGGCTGGCCCCGCATGCTCGACCTACTCTGCGTCATCTTCGGCAGCAGCGACGCCCTGGCCTTTACGCTGATCCGGGACCCCACGTTGGTCTATTGGTTGGCCGAAGAAGAGGTCCTATCCCGACCTCCGACGCGGAAGGGGATGGAGGACGCGCTTCGCAAGAGCATCGGGCACCTGACTTCCACGGAACTGAAGCTGGACGCTCTGAGACGTGTGCGCCGACGGGAAATGTTGCGCATCGGCGTGCGGGATCTCCTCCGCCTCGCCACCATACCGGAGACGACCGGCTCCTTGTCCGACTTGGCCTGCCTGCTGATTCACGCCGCCTATGAGATTGTCGAGTCTGATCTCAAGCGGCAGTATGGCATTCCCATGCATCGAACTCGGCGGGGACGATGGGTCGAGACGAAGTTTGCCGTGATCGGGATGGGCAAGCTCGGGGGACACGAACTGAATTACAGTTCCGACGTCGATCTGATCTACCTCTATGAGTCGCATCATGGAGAAACCAGAGCGCCGAGAGGGGTGCGTGCCGCCATACCGGCCGGCGTCGGCATTTCCAACGAAGAATATTTTGAGATTCTTGCCCGCGAATTGACCAGGGTCTTGATCGAACCCACCAAAGAAGGCCACGTTTTTCGAGTCGATTTGAGATTACGGGCGGAGGGATCCGTCGGTCAATTGGCGCGCTCGCTGGAAGCGTATCGGAAGTATTATGCCGCACGTGGACAGGTTTGGGAACGATTGGCACTACTGAAGGCTTGGCCTGTGGCAGGTTCCTACGAAGTCGGACAGGTGTTTCTCAAGCTGGTCAAGCAGTTCGTGTTGGGAGAAAAGATGGATCGGGATCAGGCA
Organism: Nitrospira sp.; assembly: GCA_029194665.1. Classification (NCBI taxonomy): domain Bacteria; kingdom Pseudomonadati; phylum Nitrospirota; class Nitrospiria; order Nitrospirales; family Nitrospiraceae; genus Nitrospira; species Nitrospira sp. Next base: position 328,155 of record JARFXO010000005.1, read on the forward strand.
TCGGCGATCGTACAGGATGTTCGTGCGGTCAAGGATATGATTGACGCCAAAATGACGGACCGCGGCCATGCGCAACGCAATGTGAAGCTGGGGACCGGCGGAATCCGAGAGATCGAGTTTTTCGTACAGACCATTCAAATCTTGGTAGGGCGGAAGGTGCCGGCACTACTGGATCGGAGCACGCTCGGTTCGCTGAACCGGCTGGCTCAGAAGAAACTGCTTTCGATCGAAGACCGTGATGCCTTGACGGCCGCCTATCTGTTCCTACGCGATGTCGAACACAAGTTGCAGATGGTCCATGATCTACAAACCCACGCTCTGCCACACGACGGTGTTGAGCTTGAGAAATGTGCCGTGCGGATGGGATATATGGAGAAGGATCGTATAGAAGCCCGCAAGCGCTTCGCGGCAGACCATGCCAGACATACGAAGGCGGTGCATGATCAGTTTGTCTCGTTTTTCTGTCAGCCCGAGCGGTCTGCCCTCTCTTGAAAGCTGCCTTGAAACCAGCGAGTTAAGAACGGGAATTCCGCAACTGGGTGTAACAATGTACTCGGTAATCGTGAATTCGTAAGGTCTCTATCTTTCTGGATAGGAATGCTTCGTGTTAGGGAGCGAGTTTGAATCAACTATTCGGATTTTACGTCGACCCTCGTTGCGTACAAGGAGGTGCGCTGATGGTCTCGTTGAACAGGATTTGCGGATTCTTTCTCATGTTAGGGCTCGTCAGCGGCTGTGGGGGTGATCGCCTTGTCGGAGTAATACCGGTTCCAGCGTCATCGCCAACGGGAACGGTGAAGGGGCAAGTCGTGTCACTGGCGCACGGTTCGCCGGTAAGCGGAGCAACCGTGAAGACGAAAGTAGGGACAACCACAACCGCTGTCGATGGGAGATTTAGCGTACCGGCGCCTCCAGGAGATCGTACCATTGTTCACGTAGAAGCGAACGGATTCGCCGAGGCCTTTCCTGTGGCTCGCGTGATATCGAGACAAGCGACCAACCTCGGTGTGAAGCTTGTGCCGACCGGTGCGACGACAACGGTATCCGTGGCGGAGGGTGATACTGTCTCGGTGCCCCATTCACCGGCTCGTGTGACGATTCCCGCCAATGGTTTGGTGCCGAAAGCAGGAGGGACGTCGGCAGAGACAGTCACAGTTTCGCTGACCCCGATCAATCCGGCCATAGACCCAAATCTGATGCCGGGCGGGTTCAGCGGGATTTCTATAGGTGGTGGGGCGGCGCAGCCGATCGAAAGCTTCGGCGCCCTGTTGGTTGATATCAGGGATAGTGCAGGCACCCGTTACACATTGGCGGAAGGAAAGACCTCGACGATTCGTATTCCGCTCGGGACGCAGTCCGCCAATCCTCCGGCCACAGTCTCGCTCTGGTTCTTGGATGAGACGGCTGGGGTGTGGAAGGAAGAGGGGACCGCGACGTTGCAAGGTACGGCTCCGGATCGGTATTACGAAGGAACGGTCGCTCACTTCCGCTATTGGAACGCCGACGTTACCACAGAACAGATCTTCGTCACCGGCTGTGTGAAGGACGCCAATGGGGAGCCGGTAGCCAATGCCCTTGTTCGAACGGAGGGCATCGATTATACGGGGGTGGCGACAGGTCTCACGGCTGAGGATGGAACATTCCAGGTCGCCATGCGCCAGAACAGCCGGGCGAAGCTCGGTCTCTCTGAATTCGATCAACAGACCTTCAAGTTTGTGCTCATCTCGAACCTGGTGAATGTCGGACCATCGGCAACAGACATTCGGCGGCCCAATTGCCTCGTGAAACTGCCGCGACCCTTGACGATCACGACAATGGTTCATCCCGGAGGCAATGTCGGAGCGATGTACCATCAGACCTTAGAGGCGGCCGGTGGGGTGCCCGGTTATGTGTGGAGTCTGAACAGCGGGTCGCATGCCTTGCCGGTCGGGTTAGCTCTCACCGAGACCGGTACCATTTCCGGCACTCCAACCGCGGCTGGTACCACGATGATCACCGTCAATGTGATCGACTCGGCCGGAGCGACTGCGACAACGGAATTCGCACTGACTATCCACGCACCGGGGGTGCAACCTCTGGCGATCACGACAGCGGCGCTTCCCGCCGGGACCGTGGGCACAGCTTACAACGCCACGTTGATGGCGACGGGTGGCACCGGTGCAAAGTCGTGGAGCATCAGTTTTGGGGTCTTGCCGCCAGGATTGGCGTTGAATCCTGTCAGTGGGGTCATCAGCGGCACGCCGATCCGGACCGGAGCGTTCTCCTGTACGATCCGCGTGCAAGATCACGGTACGCCGTCTCAATCGGATGAGATCGTGTTCGGCACGACGATCAATCCTGCATCTGGAGATGGAGGGAGCTTAGGAACACTCAGTGTGACCGGCGCTCCGACCAGTGTCGGCCGAACATTCGTGGCCGATGGGAGCCTTACGACCACGAAATTTGCCGGTTTTACCGGCGGAGGGATCAATTGGAACGAAACTCGCGGTGTCGGGATTCATGTCACGACAGTGACCGTGTCATTGGATCCAGCGGGTCGTGTGGGCACTGTGGGATTCCTCTACATAGATTCTGGAGGAAGCGGGGGATGGGGGTGCGGGCCCGCCGCAGGCGCCTGTCATGGAGTGACGATCAACCGAACAGCCGGCTCGGCGATCTTCACAAATGTTGTCCTCAGGAGTGCTAATACAAATTCGCCAGGTGACAGTAGTCCGATTACACTCAACGGCATGTTGACCTTTACGCCGTTCTAGGCTGAAACGAAATGTCTGTCGGCCTCTCCTTGACGGCTTGTCCTTGGCTCTGATGCTCACGCTCGCTCGATCGTTAACACAACAACGATCAGCGCAAGATAGACTCAGAGGACAATTGCGCGGATCGGAGCAGCTGGCGGCGCTCGGGAAACTGCTCGACGGGTTGGCACACAAGATCCGAAATCCCTTGGCGGTCATCAGCTTCTTAGCTCTTAGCACCTCTATGTAACCTCAGGGGAGTTCGGAGCGACTAGATGATGGGAGGCTTGTCGGTCATTTTTCTGACGCGAGGTACTATCGTGAGCCACATTGTCGATCTGGGGGGTGCCGACGATTTAGGGAATCCACCTACTGATGGTCGACGGCTCGTCATTCAAACCTGCGTCGGATGAAAGGAGCCTCCTCCGACGCATCGGTCAGGGAGAAACCGAACGATTTGCCGAGCTGATCAGTCGGTATCAACCCCATGTCACCCGCATCGTAGGCCGACGGTTACCAGCCGATCATGTCAAAGAGGTTGTCCACTCAGCACGAGCGGATTATGAAATGTCTCACGCAGGGACTGTCGCTCACGACCCGACAGCAACTGGAGATCGAGCCGATCGTGGGTCGAGCTCACGTCGCAAATCTCGATCTGCGGTTTTCGCATCAAGGGGAAATTGAACAGATCTTGAGCGAGGGGATGGCGGGCATGAAAGGGAAACTGTCCCCGGAGCAGCAGTCGGAACTGGACAAGATGTATGCGGGACTGCAACAGCATTGGCGACTTTCACATGACTATCTGGAAGCTCACAAAAATGGCGCAATGCCCTAGCAGGCAGCGGCATGTCTGAACCGATTCGCTTTGCAACTACCGTGAAACGTTGGGTGCTCGGTCTGTTAGCGGCCTGTCTCCTTGCGCTGGGAGGGTACGCACTCCTGGCGAAATCGGACGAGAATCCGTCGCGTGCCGGTCAGGCATCGGGAGGCGCGCGCTCATTTCCGGTGGCGGTGGTGGAGGCCAAGACGGGTGACATCGGTATTTATCTCAACGGCCTCGGGTCGGTCGTGCCGTTGAATACGGTCAATGTGAGGAGCCGGGTCGATGGGCAACTCATGAAGGTGCTGTTTCAGGAAGGACAGATCGTTCGGAAGGGCGACCTCTTGGCGGAGATTGACCCGCGACCGTTCGAAGTGCAATTGCTCCAGGCTGAGGGGCAGATGGCTCGCGATCTGGCGCAATTGACCAATGCGCGCCTCGACTGGCAGCGGTACAAGGGGTTGTATGAACAAGGCTACGTTCCCAAGCAACAATTGGATACTCAGGATGCCATGGTGCGTCAGTTGGAAGGGATCGTAAAGGCCGACCAAAGCCAGATCGACAATGCCAAATTGCTGCTGGGCTATAGCCGCATCACAGCGTCCATCAGCGGGCGGGTGGGGTTGCGTCTGGTGGATCCCGGGAACATGGTCCACGCAAACGACAACAATGGTCTGCTGGTCATTACGCAACTCATCCCGATCGGGGTCGTCTTTGCCATTCCGGAGGATAATTTGCCGGGAGTTTTGGAACGACTCAAAGCGGGTGAACATTTGTCCGTCGATGCGTTCGACCGGGAGCAGAAGAAGAAACTGGCCACCGGCGTTCTCCTGACGGTCGACAATCAGATCGATCCCAATACTGGTACTGTCCGGCTCAAGGCAGTATTCCCGAACGAGGACGGCGCATTGTTTCCAAATCAGTTCGTCAATGCCCGCTTGTTGTTGGAGATGAAACATGGAGTCACAATCGTGCCATCCGTCGCCGTGCAGCGCGGAGCAAAAGGCACCTTCGTCTATGTTGTGAATAACGACCGGACAGTGGCCGTCCGGACCGTTACGGTTGGTGCATCTCATGGCGATGACACATCGATCACCTCTGGTCTCTCGCCCGATGAATTGGTCGTAGTGGACGGCACCGAGAAACTCCGCGAAGGCAGCAAGGTCGAAGTGCGAAAGCAGAACGACCAGCCCATCAAAGATCTTGACTCTCTCCCATCGGGATCCGAGATGCAGCAGCAGGGCGCCAAATCGTGAATCCGTCCCGGCTCTTCATCATGCGGCCTGTGGCGACCGCCTTATCGATGGTCGCCATTCTGCTGACCGGAGCGCTGGCCTATCGGCAGTTGTCGGTCTCGGCCCTTCCCCAAATTGATTACCCTACGATACAGGTCTCGACCTTTTATCCCGGAGCCAGTCCTGACGTCATGGCATCGTCCGTGACCGCGCCGCTTGAGCGACAGTTCGGGCAGATGCCTGGCCTGAGTCAGATGACCTCAACGAGTTCGAGCGGCTGCTCAGTGGTGACGCTGCAATTTAGTCTCGATCTGAGCTTGGATGTGGCCGAGCAACAGCTACAGGCTGCGATCAATGCCGCCTCCACGTTCCTCCCGCGTGATCTTCCGAACCCGCCGATCTATAACAAGGTCAATCCGGCCGATGCGCCGATCCTGACGTTGGCCCTGACGTCCAGTACCTTGCCGTTGACTCAGGTCGAGGACCTGACCGAAACCAGGCTTGCCCAGAAAATCTCCCAGCTCTCCGGCGTGGGACTCGTCAGCATCAGCGGTGGCCAACGGCCGGCCGTGCGTATCAGGGCGAATCCCCGGGCCCTGTCGGCCTACGGATTGACGCTGGAGGATCTGCGCATGACCGTGGCCGCTGCTAACGTCAATCAGGCCAAAGGCTCGTTCCACGGGCCGCGGAGAGCCTCCATCATCAACGCGACCGATCAGTTGCTGTCGAGCCGCGAGTACCGCCCACTGATCGTCGCCTACCGCAAGGGGGCGCCCGTCCACTTATCCGACGTCGCCGACGTCGTCGACGACGTGGAAAACGTCAGGCAGGCGGCCTGGATGGATGAGACACCGGCCGTTCTTGTCAATATCCAACGGCAACCGGGAGCCAATGTCATTGAAGTGGCGGATCGCATCAAGAAGATTCTGCCGCAACTCCAGAGCGCGTTGCCGTCCTCCGTGCAAGTGACGATGCTGACTGACCGGACCACCTCTATCCGTGCATCCGTTCGCGACGTGCAGTTCGAACTGATGCTCGCCGTTGTCCTCGTGATCATGGTCATTTTCTGTTTCTTCGCACCCTGTCGGCTACGGCCATTCCCACCGTGGCGGTTCCATTGTCGCTCGTGGGCACCTTCGGCGCGATGTACCTGATGGGGTTCAGCCTCAACAACCTGACCTTGATGGCGCTCACGATTTCGACCGGTTTCGTCGTTGACGACGCAATCGTCATGATCGAAAACATCTCGCGATACATTGAGCGGGCGAGTCCCCGTTTCAGGCCGCGCTCAAAGGATCTGAGCAGATCGCGTTCACGATTCTGTCGCTGTCCATCTCGCTCATCGCGGTGCTGATCCCGCTTCTCTTCATGGGGGACGTGGTTGGGCGCTTATTTAGGAATTTGCCGTCACGCTGAGTATCACGATCCTGATTTCGGCCGTCGTCTCTACTCACGGTGACACCGATGATGTGCGCTCGGCTGCTGCGCCACCGCCGTGTGGCGGAACAAGGAGCCTTCTACCGCCGGACGCAGCGGGTGTTCGACCGCACCATCGAAGCCTATGGGAGGACGCTCCGCTGGGTACTGAACCATCAGCTCGCCACGCTAACGTGGCGGTCGGGATGCTCCTGGTTACGATCGTACTGTACATCGTCGTTCCAGGGCTTCTTCCTGTGCAGGATACAGGGCGATCCTGGGCATTTCCGAAGCGGCTCAGTCGATTTCGTTCGCTGCCATGGCCGAACGCCAGCAAGCGCTGGCTCGCGCCATCCTCGCCGATCCGGCCGTGGCCAGCCTGTCTTCCTTCATCGGCGTGGATGGGATCAGCACGACGCTCAACAGCGGACGGATCCAGATCAACCTACGAAACCCGTAGCCGAACGCCGGGTCGGCGTGCAAGACGTGATTTTTCGGCTGCAAGATCATGTGGCGAAAGTGGACGGCATCACCCTGTTCCTTCAGCCGATGCAGGATTTGACCGTCGAGGATCGGTCAGCCGCACCCAGTATCAGTATACGTTGGAAGACGCGGATCCGGTGGAATTGAATCGATGGGCTCCACGCTGGTCGAGGCGCTGCAGGCCTTGCCCGAACTGCGCGACGTGGGCGGCGACCAACAGGACAAGGGGCTCGCGTCCCTCTTGATCATCGATCGCAGTACCGCCTCGCGGCTTAGCATCACGCCTCAACTGATCGTCGATACGCTCTATGACGCGTTCGGGCAACGACAGGTGTCCACCATGTTCACCCAGCTGAACCAGTATCGCGTTGTGCTCGAAGTCATGCCGGAATTCCAGAACGGGCCGCAGGCCCTCCAGTTTCTCGACATTCGATCGTGGACCGGAGGTCAGGTTCCGTTGAACGTGTTTACCAGTTTTCCGAAACGACGACCCCGCTGGCGATCAGCCGTCAGGGCAGTTTCCCGCCGTCACCCTGTCATTCAATCTGACGGCGGGAACTTCCCTCGGTGAGGCCGTGACAGCGATCGAACGAGCAACGCAAGCGATCGGACTTCCGACCAGCATTCGGGGGAGTTTTCGAGCACCGCCCAGGCGTTCCAATCATCGTTGGCGAACGAAACGTGGCTGATTCTCGCGGCGCTCATCACCGTCGAGATTGTGCTCGGGATTCTGTATGAGAGTTACATTCACCCGCTTACGATCCTGTCCACGCTGCCATCGGCGGGAGTCGGCGCACTCTTGGCGCTGATGCTCTTCCAAACCGAATTCAGCGTGATCGCGCTGATCGGGATCATTCTCTTGATCGGGATCGTGAAGAAGAACGCGATCATGATGATCGACTTTGCGCTCGATGCGGAACGCAAAGAAGGAAAACCGCCGGTAGAGGCGATCTACGAGGCTTGCCTGTTACGTTTTCGGCCGATCATGATGACGACGATGGCCGCTCTGCTCGGAGCGCTACCGCTGGCCATCGGTCCCGGAGTCGGGTCAGAACTGCGGCATCCGCTCGGAATCGTCATCATCGGCGGGCTCGTACTGAGTCAGGCGCTGACGCTGTACACAACGCCGGTCGTCTATCTCGCATTCGACCGCCTAGCGAGCCGTCTCCGTTTGCGGCGGTCATCGACACTCAGGACGGAAGCGGTGCCTCCCGACACGCTATGAATATTTCCGCGCCATTCATCCGGCGCCCGGTGGCCACAATCTTGCTGACCGTCGGCGTGACCCTCCTCGGCATCGTGGCGTTCCGGTTCCTTCCTGTCGCCGCCCTGCCGCAAGTGGAGTTTCCAACGATCAGCGTTTTGGCCAGGCTGCCCGGCGCGAGTCCGGAAACCATGGCGACTTCGGTCGCGGCACCGCTTGAACGCCAGTTCACGCGTATCGCCGGCGTGACGGAGATGACCTCCACCAGCATGCTCGGTTCTTCGAACATCACTCTACAGTTCGAACTGAGTCGCGATATCGACGGGGCTGCGCGCGATGTTCAGGCAGCGATCATGGCGGCGCGCAGCGATCTGCCGGCCAACCTCCCGAGTCGGCCTGCGTATTACAAGGTCAATCCGGCTGATGCGCCGATTCTGATCCTGTCCTTGACCTCAGAGATCGCGAGCCGTGGTCGGATGTACGATGTCGCTTCCAGTATCATTCAGCAGAAACTGTCGCAGATCGACGGTGTGGGTCAGGCCTATGTGGGAGGGGGCTCGCTTCCCGCAGTGCGCGTCGAACTCAACCCGACGGCGCTCCACAAGTACGGGATCGGACTGGGCGAGGTCCGTCGGATGTTGAGCGAAACGAACGTGAATCGCCCGAAAGGTCAGCTTTCCGATGGGAAACGAACCTGGGAAATCCGGACCAATGACCAGCTCTACGAGGCAGAAGATTATCTGCCGTTGATCGTGAGTTACCGCGAAGGCAGCGTCGTACGACTCTCGGACATCGCGACCGTGGAGCACTCGGTCGAGGATCTACGAACCATGGGTGTGGCGAACGGCATACCGGCAGTGCTCATCATTATCAACCGACAGCCGGGAGCGAATATCATCGAAACCGTCGACCGGATCAAGGCCATGCTTCCGCGGCTGGAAGCGTCGATTCCAGGGACGATGACGCTCTCGGTCATGGGCGACCGCACGCCGGCCATCCGCGCTTCCCTACATGACGTTGAACGGACGCTGGCGATCTCCGTATTCCTCGTGATCCTGGTGGTGTTCTTGTTTCTCCGGGACGTCCGCGCGACGCTCATTCCCTGTGTGGCGGTCCCTGTCTCGCTGATCAGCACGTTCGGGGTGATGTACCTCCTGGGATACAGTCTTGACAACCTCTCACTGATGGCGCTCACGATCGCGACCGGATTTGTGGTGGACGACGCGATCGTTGTCCTAGAAAACATCAGCCGATATCGTGAGCGGGGCCTGGCTCCCATGGAGGCAGCTCTGCGTGGCGCGCGGGAGATTACGTTTACGGTCCTGTCGATGACGTTGTCGTTGGTCGCCGTCTTTGTCCCCATCCTCTTCATGGGGGGGATGATGGGTCGGCTGTTCCGAGAATTTGCCGTCACACTCGCAGTGGCGATTCTCGTTTCGCTCGTCCTGTCGCTCACTACCACGCCCATGATGTGTGCCAGGGTGCTGAGGTCAGACCAGGGACAATCTCATGGGTGGTGGTACCGCCTGAGCGGGCGGTTTTTTGAAGGGATGCTCGCCGGATACGCCCGGAGTCTCTCCTGGGTTCTCCGCCATCCTCGCGGAATGCTCGTGTTTACGCTAGCCACGATGGTCTTGAGCCTGTATCTCTACACGGTCGTTCCTAAAGGGTTTTTTCCTCAACAGGACACCGGTCGCATGTTCGGGTTCATTCAGGCGGCACAAGACATTTCGTTCCAAGCCATGCGTGAGAAGCTTACCGAAGTTGTGGATATCATCAAGAGCGACCCGGCAGTGGAAACGGTAACCGGATTCAGCGGCGGGGGTGGTGGCACGAATTCAGGCCGGATGTACATTACGCTGAAACCGCTTCAGGAGCGGCAGATCAGCGTGGACCATGTTATCGCGCGGTTGCGTCCCAAGCTGGCCCAGGTGCCGGGCGCCCCAACGGTGCTGCAGGCGATTCAGGATCTGCGCATCGGGGGTCGGGCAAGCAGCGCGCAATACCAATATACCCTTCAGAGCGTGGACCTAGCCGAGCTGAACACATGGGCGCCCAGAGTAGAGCGCCGTCTTCGAACGCTCAGCGAAATTGTGGATGTCAACAGCGATCAGCAAGACAAGGGGCTGCAATCGCTGGTCGTGTTTGATCGGAGCACCGCTTCTCGACTCGGGCTCAGCCCTCAGCTCATCGATGACACCTTGTACGATGCATTCGGCCAGCGTCAGGTTTCCATCTTGTATACGGCGTTGAACCAGTATCACGTCGTGATGGAAGTGGCACCGCAATACTGGCAGAACCCTTCCACGCTTCAGGAGATCTATGTGCGGTCTCAGACAGGGGAACAGGTGCCGCTGAGCGCGGTGACGCGGTTTGAACCCACGAACACGCTGTTGCTCGTCAACCATCAGGGGCAATTTCCCGGCGTGACGCTGTCGTTCAACATGCCTCCCGGCGTGTCGCTGGGCGAAGCGGTGGAGGCCATCGAGAAGTCGATGCGGGAGATTGGACTGCCGGGCGGTATCCAAGGCAGTTTTCAGGGAGCAGCCAGAGCGTTTCAGTCATCCGTCGAGAATCAACCCTTGCTGATTCTTGCCGCGCTTCTGACGGTCTACATCGTGCTGGGCATTCTGTACGAGAGCTATATCCATCCGCTGACGATCCTCTCCACGCTTCCGTCCGCCGGCGTCGGTGCCTTGCTCGCCCTGCTCCTGTTCAAGACGGAATTGAGCATGATTGCGCTCATCGGCATCATTCTGCTCATCGGCATCGTGAAAAAAAACGCCATTATGATGATCGATTTCGCCTTGCAGGTCGAGAGGAAGGACGGCGCACGGCCGGAGGAGGCGATCTACCGAGCCTGCCTGCTGCGTTTCAGGCCGATTATGATGACGACGATGGCGGCCTTGTTCGGCGCCTTGCCATTGGCCATAGGAATGGGTGAGGGATCGGAGTTACGGCGGCCACTCGGGATCGCCATCGTCGGTGGTCTGTTCGTCAGCCAGTTGCTCACCCTCTATACGACGCCGGTCGTCTATCTCTATCTCGATCGAATGCGACGGAGCTTCTTGCGAATCTTCTCCAGAGCAGCGGAAAGCAGGCCACTTCTCAAATGATCATGATCGGTCCAGCCCGTACCTATCGGCTATGGAAGATGTGATCCTGTGGTGCGTGTAGTGGCGGTGATGCCGGGGTATGATCGATCTGGAAACACGAAGGGCCCGATGGTTTCCCACCGAGCCCTCCTGTTTTACTCCGAGCTAGCAGCTATACGCCATTAGCTCCCTACGTATTTAGTACATCCCCTCCATGCCGTGGCTGTGGCCGCCACCCGGCATAGCCGGTTCTTTCTTCTCCTCGGGGAGTTCGGTGATCATGACCTCCGTGGTGAGCATCAAACCCGCCACACTGGCGGCGTTTTGTAGCGCCGTCCGCGACACCTTGGTCGGATCGATGATGCCGGACTTGATCATGTCGACATATTCGTCCGTGGCGGCGTTGTACCCGCCATTGACGTTCTTCTCTTCCCGAACCTTGCCGACGATGACCGATGCCTCAGCCCCGGCATTCGCGGCGATCTGTCGGATCGGCTCCTCGAGCGCGCGCCGGACGATATCGAGGCCGACTTTCTGCTCCAGTGGGACATCCTTGAGTCCATCGAGCCCCTTCACGCAGCGGAGATAGGCCACGCCGCCTCCTGGGACGATCCCCTCTTCCACTGCCGCCTTGGTGGCATGCAGCGCGTCCTCGACCCGAGCCTTTTTCTCCTTCATCTCCGTCTCGGTTGCGGCGCCGACATTGATGACGGCCACACCGCCCACGATCTTTGCCAAGCGTTCTTGCAGTTTCTCGCGATCGTAGTCGGATGTGGTTTCATCGATCTGGGCCTTGATCTGCTTCACACGCCCTTCGATCTTTTTGGAATCGCCGTAACCTTCCACGATCGTCGTGTTGTCCTTATCGATCGTCACGCGCTTGGCGCGGCCGAGATCGGTCAGCTTGACGTTCTCGAGCTTGATGCCGATGTCTTCCGAAATCACCTGGCCGCCGGTGAGGATTGCGATATCCTCCAGCATGGCCTTGCGACGATCGCCGAAGCCAGGCGCCTTCACCGCCGCAACGTTCAACGTGCCGCGCAGCTTGTTCACGACGAGAGTGGCCAGCGCTTCGCCTTCGACTTCTTCAGCCAGGATGACGAGCGGTTTGCCCATCTTGGCCACCTGCTCGAGCAGCGGGAGCAGGTCCTTCATGCTGCTGATTTTCTTTTCGTTGATCAGGATGAGCGGCTCTTCCACGGAACATTCCATCCGCTCCGCATTGGTGACGAAATAAGGAGATGTAGCCGCGATCGAACTGCATGCCCTCGACCACGTCCAGCGAGGTGGTCATCGACTTGGCTTCCACGGTGATGACGCCGTCCTTGCCGACCTTTTCCATAGCCTCTGCGATGAGGTCCCCAATGGTCTTGTCGTTGTTGGCTGAAATGGTGCCCACTTGAGAGATTTCGGTCTTGCTTTGGCACGGCTTGCTGAGCTTCTTGAGTTCGGCGGTGATGGCCTCGACGGCCTTGTCGATCCCTCGCTTGATCTCCATCGGGTTGGCCCCGGCAGTGATGTTCTTCGCACCTTCACGAAAGATTGCTTGGGCCAACACGGTTGCAGTGGTCGTCCCATCGCCCGCCGTGTCACTGGTCTTGCTGGCCACTTCGCGGACCAGCTGGGCACCCATGTTTTCGTATGGGTTTTTCAGCTCGATTTCCTTAGCTACCGTCACGCCGTCCTTGGTGATGGTCGGTGCGCCGAATTTCTTCTCCAGACGTGCGTTCCGACCCTTCGGCCCGAGTGTCGCCGTCACGGCGTCCGCGAGCTGGTTCACCCCTTTCAGGATGGCCGCTCGTGCTGTATCGCCGTACATGAGTTGCTTTGCCATTGGATTCCTCCGGTTATCGTTTTTGTATGGTTTCCTGGGTTGCTTGCGACATGAACCTAGCTCGTGAAGACCCCGAGGATGTCTTCCTCCTTGAGGATCAGGCACTCCTCGTCCTCAATCCGAAGCTTGCTGCCCGAATACTTGTCGAACAGCACATGATCACCGACCTTGACGTTCTCCACTTTCTTTCCGACTGCCTGAACCACGCCCCGTTGAGGCTTTTCTTTCGCTGAATCCGGCACATAAATGCCCCCGGCAGTCCGATCCAATTCCTCGGTGTATGTGACAAACACCCGTTCGCCCAAGGGTTGGAAGCCCTTGGCCACATTCTTCTTTTCCTTCTCAGCTGTACCCATAGCAGAACCTCCTCCTGATGAAAGTTAACTCGTTAGGTGTTGATGGCTGAAAATTGGGCGGAACTCGCTTGCAGTCCCGGCAGCCTGTAACTTGTGTGGAGATAGGCCTTCGTTCACCTAAGTCAAGAGGGGACTCAAGGGATTTTTTGTCATGTCCACTTTCTCGTCGCTGCGAGATCTTGTTCGTCCTAACCTATTGAGAAGTAAGTATTCTTTGCGCATTTGCGCGACTGGAGCGGGATGAGTAGGGCTATCACGCCCGCAATCGGTCAAAATCTTTGATGTCTTTTTTAAGATAATCACGGAGGCGTTTGATGATGCGGGCTTCTAATTGCCGGGTTCGCTCCTTCGTGATGCCGTATTTGTCGCCCAAATCATCGAGGGTCAGCGGGGAGTCGGACAGTATGCGATTTCGCAGAATATCTTCATCTCGTTCTTCCAGTGTCTTGATGAACTCGGCGAGCTTTGCCCTGAAGAGGGTCTTGAGCTGATGGTCGGCGATCTGTTCGTCCGCCGGTTCGTGGTGGGACGGCAAGACATCAAGTAGTGTGCTGTCCTGGTCTTCGCCGATAGGCTGGTCCAGCGACAACTCCCAGTTGCCAAGGCGCTGATCCATTTCGATCACGTCTCGCTCGCGCACGTTCAGACGATCCGCGAGCAATTTGGTGTCAGGAGCGAAGCCCTCCCGCTCGAGCTTGGCCTTTTCCTTTTTTAAGTTATAGAATAGCTTCCGCTGATCCTGAGTCGTCCCGACCTTGACGAGCCGAAAGGTGTGTAAGAGGTAACGGAGGATATAGGCCCTGGACCACCAGGCTGCATAGGCATAGAAGCGCACGTTTTTCGAGGGGTCGAATTTCTTGATGGCTTGCATCAAGCCGACGTTCCCTTCTTGAATCAGATCCATGTGGTCGGCACCGGTGTGGAGATACTCGGCTGCAATCGAGACCGACACACGCAGGTTGGCCATGATGAGTTTAACTGCCGCCTCGCGACTGCCATGCGTCTGGTACTCCTGAAAAAGCTGAAGCTCTTCCTCCTTTGACAGATAGGGGTATCGGCGGACTTCGGCGAGGTATTGCTGTAGGGCTGTGAACGGCACTACCGCAGTCGTGTCCGATCGAGGGACTGGCTCCTGCTCAGGAGCAGGACTCAGCTCGGCGCTGATAGGAAACTCATGTGGGTCCGCTTGAGAGGGTTCGCCGTCTTCGGGCTCCTCCAGCTGTAGGTCTGTCTCGTCGAGGATGGACATACAGACGGCAGACTACACCAGACTGCTAGGTCGCAACAATGCTGAAAGCGGACCCAAGCACCATATCAGACCCCTTCACTGTGAACTCTGCGGACGTGGAGATGACTAAAGGCAGGGGCTTCTCTCAACTGTATGATCGGAAATTGTCGGCATGGAAACCTCTTTATCCGAATAGGACTCAGGGGGCGGCCCATTTTTTGATTGACAGTTGGGACAGAAACGAGGTTATGTGGCACCCTCCTAGTTGCTAAATCTTCGATGTTTAATGGTAAATTGTCGTACCGTGACCGATAGGACTTAGACATGGCCACTCCGTTCGATAGCATCGAAAATGCGATTCGCGACATCAAGAAAGGAAAGTGCATTATCTTGGTGGACGATGAGGATCGGGAAAATGAGGGTGACTTAGTCATCGCCGCGGAGAAAGTCACTCCGCACGTGATCAACTTCATGGCCAGGCACGCACGAGGTCTGATTTGTCTGACGCTAACGCCCGACCGAGTGGAACAACTGCAATTGCCTCCACAGGCAGCGGAAAACACCGCGACCTTTGGGACTGCCTTTACCGTCTCGATTGATGCCCGTAGAGGCATTACGACAGGGATCTCTGCTGCGGACCGAGCCACGACCATTCATGTGGCCATCGACCCTACGAGCACACCGGCCGATTTGGCCAGACCTGGACATGTTTTTCCCCTGAAGTCGCAAGTTGGTGGTGTATTGAAGCGGGCTGGTCAGACTGAAGGGTCCGTCGATCTCGCGAGGTTGGCTGGGCTTACGCCAGCTGGCGTCATCTGCGAAATCATGAATGAGGACGGCACAATGGCTCGCGTGCCGGAACTCACCAAGTTTGCGAAGCACCATAAACTGAAGATGGTTACGATTAAATCTCTCATCGAATACCGTATGCAGCGCGAAACTTTTGTGAAGAGGGCGGCGAGCGCCCATTTACCGACAATGTTCGGCGAGTTCGAAGCAGTGGCATTCGAGAACCTGATAGACAACGTCACGCATATCGCGTTGGTGAAAGGGCGAGTAGACGATGGAGAACCAACTCTGGTGCGTGTGCATTCGGGATGCCTAACGGCTGAAGTGCTGGGATCGCTACGATGTGATTGCCGAGATCAACTCCATAAAGCAATGGAGATGATTCAAAAAGAGGGACGCGGGGTGCTGCTCTATTTGAATAAACAGGAGGGGCGCGGGATTGGATTGCTGAACAAGATCAAGGCCTATGGGCTTCAAGATAAAGGTAGTGATACGGTCGAGGCAAATCTGAAGTTGGGTTTTAAGCCTGACCTGCGAACGTACGGTGTAGGTGCGCAAATCCTTGTGGATTTGGGGCTGCATGCGATCAGAGTGATGACGAATAACCCGCGGAAGATCGTCGGGATCGAAGGATATGGCCTCAAAGTCGTCGAACGTGTTCCGATTGAAATTCCCCCGCGCGCGGCGAATGTCCGGTATCTTCGGACGAAGAAGGCGAAATTGGGCCATCTTCTCAAGAAAGTTTGATGTGCTGTTTCAGCTCAAGTCCGATGTCAGGAATTTCAGACAGGGCGGCAGTTGAAAGATGAAGTACAGAAGGATGGGACGCTCCGCGGTGGGATTTCGAATCGGCATTGTCGCGGCGAAGTTCAACCAACAGGTCACGAACAAATTACTGAATGCCTGCGTCGATACGCTGAGTGCCTATGGTGTCCGTAAGGAGAGCCTTCATGTCGTGCGGGTACCGGGGGCATTCGAAATTCCACTTGTCGCGCGCGCCATGGCCAAGTCCGGTCGGTTTGATGCGGTGATTTGCCTGGGGGCGGTCATTCGTGGCGACACCCCACATTTTGAGTATATCTGTGCTGAGGTCAGCCGAGGCATCGGTCAAGCGGCTTTGGACACCGATATTCCGATCATTTTCGGTGTGTTGACCACCGAGACAGTTGCGCAGGCAGTGGAGCGCGCGGACCCGAGGCAATTCAACCGTGGCGGCGAGGCGGCGAAGTCTGCGATCGAGATGATGATGGTGATGAGACAGGTGAACAGGATCAGACAGAAATCGGATGCGGGGACATCGGTTGCACCCCGGATGGCCGCGCGGCGGCTTACGAGCTAAGGTATGGGAGCTCGTCATCAGGCGCGCGAGCGAGCCTTGCAGATTCTGTTTCAGCATGACATTCACGGAAAGGCTGACGTGCCGCTCGACGAATTTTGGCATGAATACTCGGCGTCCGAGGAGTCCAAAGCGTTCGCGGAAGGGTTGGTACAGGGTGTGCTGGAGCATAAAAATGAACTCGATGCTACCATCGGTAAGTATGCGACGAATTGGACGGTGAACCGCATGCCGGTCGTCGACCGCAACATCCTGCGTGCCGGACTGTACGAGTTACTATGGTTGGATGAGGTGCCTGCAAAGGTCACCATGGATGAAGCTATCGAACTCGCGAAAAGTTTCGGCGATGACGATGCCTCAAAGTTCGTGAACGCGGTTCTCGACAAGGTCTTGGCGACCGAGTCGCGGTTGGCCGCAAAACGGGCGGACCCGGATCGGGCGGTTGGTGGGAGAGCCGACAGTGATTGAGCGTTACACACGTCCCCAAATGAAGGCCATCTGGGACCTGAAGCACAAGTATGAGATCTGGTTGGAGGTTGAGCTGCAAGCCTGTGCGGCCTTCGAGCAGGCCGGGCAGGCGCCACGTGGGACGGCGGCGAAAATCAGGAAAAAGGCCAAGATCGATGTTGAACGGATTGCCGAAATCGAAAAGGTTACCAAGCATGATGTGATCGCCTTTCTTGAATCGCTCATGGATACGGTAGGGCCGGAACATCGGTTTCTCCATATGGGACTCACGTCTTCGGACATTGTCGATACGTCGCTTGCCGTACAAATGACCGAGGCGCTCGATCTGATTTTGAGGGGAGTCGAGGAGCTTCTCGTCGTGCTGAAACAGCAGGCGCTCCGCTACAAGAGCCAGGTCATGGTGGGACGGTCGCATGGCATTCATGGTGAGCCAATCTCATTTGGTCTGAAGATGGCCCTGTGGTACGAAGAAGTCCGACGTCATCAGGCACGGTTGCGGCAGGCTCGGAACGAGATTGCCGTCGGCAAGTTGTCCGGCGCGATGGGGACCTTCGCGCACCAGGCGCCCGCCATCGAAGTATATGTGTGTGACAAACTCGGCTTGAAGGTGGATCCCGTCTCGAATCAGGTCGTCCAACGTGATCGCCATGCCTTCTATGCAACGGCGCTTGCCTTGCTTGCTGCAAGCATCGAGAAGTTTGCTACCGAGATTCGTCATCTTCAGCGCACGGAAGTGCTCGAAGCCGAAGAATTTTTCTCCGAAGGACAAAAGGGATCGTCAGCGATGCCTCACAAACGGAACCCGATTGTCTCGGAGAACCTCTGCGGCTTGGCTCGGGTGGTGAGGGCCAACAGCGTCGCAGCGATGGAAAACGTCGCACTCTGGCATGAACGCGACATCAGCCATTCGTCCGTCGAGCGGGTGATCATGCCGGACAGTACAATCTTGATCGACTACATGCTTGCCAAGGTGACGGATCTGATGAAGCACTTGGTCGTCTATCCGGATCGAATGAGGCGGAACCTCGAACTGACGGGCGGACTCATTTATTCGCAGCGGTTACTGTTGACCTTGGTTGAGAAGGGGGCGCAGCGAAAGGAATCGTACGAAGCGGTTCAGCGCAATGCCATGGCATCCTGGAGGGGAGGGGGCGCACTACAAGAATTGGTCCTCAAAGACCCTTTTATTTCACAGCATCTCACAAAGAGTGAAATTGCCGCCTGTTTCAACCCGACACATTATCTGCGCCACCTGGATCAGATCTATCGGCGGGTGTTCGGACGCAACAGGCAACGATCGCCCGACATCAGAACGAAGGGAGCGAGATCATGACTCGGTTACCTGTCAGGTGGCTGGTGCTGATTTGGTTGATGGTTGGTTCCTGGGGATCGAACGCTCAGGCGGCGGATCGAGAGAAGCTTCTCACTGAACCGGGAGCCTACGGCACGTTCGCCATCTTCGCGCTCAATGAGGAGTGGACGAAGCAGGACCCAGCGACGCGGATCGTCCGTCTGACCTCGCTGAAAGGTGTGGTGGAACAGCATCGAGAGCATGTGGCAATCGATCTGTACCTCCTTCGAGGACTTTCCGATCAAGGCGACCTCATGTTCCGTATTCATGCTGCGGAATTCTACGAGACTCAGGAGTTTCTCCTGGATCTGCAGAGCAGCCAATTTGGGAAACAGCTCAAAACGGTCGGGATCATGCACGGGCTCACCAAGAAGCCGAATTATGTGCCGGGCTTCTCGGATCAGATGAAGGCTGACTTGAATGCCATCAGTGAGCCCGGCAAGAAACCCTTTGCGATTGTGATTCCGATCCGGAAATCGGCCGACTGGTGGGGGCTGGATCAGGAGAAACGGGCCGCGATGATGCAAGAACATACCACCGCCACGCTGCCCTACTTGAAGACGGTCCAACGGAAGCTCTATCACTCCAGCGGACTGGACGATCAGGACTTCATTACCTATTTTGAAACCTCCAAGCTGGAAGACTTCCACAGCCTGGTGCTGTCGCTCGAAAAAGTGCAAGAATTCCGCTATACGCGGCGATTCGGACATCCGATCCTACTCGGTACGATGAAATCGTTGGACGAGGTTGTAGAACTGTTGGCGCAGTAAGTTGAACCATGTGAGGTCCGATCATGGCGACGGGCGAGCTTCTGTACGAAGGCAAGGCGAAGAAGATCTTTTCGACGGGAAATCCCGACCAAATCGTGCAGTATTTCAAGGACGATGCGACGGCGTTCAACGCACAGAAGCGCGGCACCATCGTCGACAAAGGCGTCATTAACAACAAGGTCTCGGAGCGGCTTTTTCGGCTCTTGGAGCAAGCTGGGATAGCGACACACTTTGTGGAGCGGTTGAATGACCGTGAAATGCTTACGAAGAGAGTCAGGATCGTACCCGTCGAAGTCGTGATCCGAAACGTCGTGGCGGGCAGTTTGGCCAAACGGCTCGGACTGAAGGAGGGGAACCGGGTGGATCCGGCGGTGGTTGAGTTTTATTACAAGAACGACGCTCTTGGCGATCCGTTGGTCAATGACGATCACCTGCGGCTGATGAATGTTGCGACGCCAGGCGTGTTGCGTGAGTTGCGTGAACTGGGGCACGGGATTAATAAGGTCATCAAACCCTTCTTCGCTGAGCGGATGATGCAGCTCGTCGATTTCAAGCTCGAGTTCGGAGTCTTTCACAATAAACTGATTCTGGCAGACGAAATTTCTCCGGATACCTGCCGTTTCTGGGACATGACGACCGGTGAGTCGATGGATAAAGATCGGTTTAGAAAGGATATGGGGAAGATCGAGGAGGCATATCAGGAGGTGTTGAAGAGGGTTTGCGGGTGAGAAGGGGACGGCGGGATCATCCTCATTGCTCGCGCAACGCGCATGCGGGACTGATTTGAGTGCGAACAGATCGGGCGATGCTCGTTGCATGCGCGCAGTTGAGGACAACCCCGCCATCCCCTTCAAGAGAGAAAGGGGAGGAGAAAGGGAAAAGATGCTGAGGGCATATCTGAATTATGGCCTGATCGCATCGGTGGTGGTTTGGGCGGCCATCGTTGGAGTGATGGCCTATCGGTTGAACGAGTCGCCCTGGCGGTGGGCGTTCGTTGGGCTGGTATTTGCCGGCGGACTGACCATCGCGGCCATCTTGTGGATCAAGAAATATGTGGATCGGTTGAACGAAGCCGATGAAAAGCGGGAGACCAAGTCGTGAAAGCCAAAATTCATGTAACGTTGAAGCAGGGCATCTTGGATCCGCAAGGCAAAGCTATCGAACATGCGCTGGATTCCATGGGATTCAAGAATGTCGCAAATGTTCGCGTAGGAAAGTACATGGAGCTGGATCTTGATCAAAACGATAGGACCAAGGCTGAGGCCGAGATCAAAGGCATGTGTGAAAAGTTATTGGCGAACACCATCATTGAAGAGTATCGGTACGAATTGCAAAGCTGACTGAACCTCAACGTCCTTCTTGTTGGGCTATGAAAATCGGCGTCGTTGTCTTCCCCGGTAGCAATTGTGATCACGACTGCGAGCATGTCTTCAAGGACGTGCTGGGACAAGATGTGACGATGATCTGGCACAAGGAAACTTCTTTGGCCGGTGTGGATGCCATCATCCTGCCCGGCGGATTTTCGTACGGTGACTATCTCCGGACTGGAGCGATTGCGCGGTTTTCTCCGGTGATGAACTCGGTGAAAGAATTTGCCTCCGGAGGTGGGTTAGTGCTCGGGATTTGCAATGGATTCCAGATTCTCCTCGAGGCAGGACTACTGCCGGGCACCATGTTGCGGAATAGGTCGTTGCATTTTATCTGCCGCGAGACCTGCGTCAAAGTGGAGAATGCTGCGACGCCGTTTACGAATGTGTGCAGGTCCGGACAAGTGCTCAAGATCCCGATCGCTCACGCGGATGGGAACTACTACACCGATCCAGTGACGCTAGCCGGGCTTCAAGCCAATGCACAGATCATCTTCCGTTATTGTACGGCC
This sequence comes from Nitrospira sp., assembly GCA_029194665.1. NCBI lineage: Bacteria > Pseudomonadati > Nitrospirota > Nitrospiria > Nitrospirales > Nitrospiraceae > Nitrospira > Nitrospira sp. The sequence continues at coordinate 349,151 of JARFXO010000005.1, forward strand.
GACGGGAAGGTGACGCCGGAAGCTTGCCCGAACGGCTCGCTCGATAATATTGCCGGCATCCGCAATGCCGAAGGCAATGTGTTGGGCATGATGCCGCATCCGGAACGTTGTGCCGAATCGGTTTTGGGCAACGAAGACGGGCGGGCTGTTCTGTCGTCAATAGTAGCGGGGATCAAGAAGGTGTGAAGATTAGGAGTGCCTACTCGGTCCTTCTCGCCTCCTACGGAGCGTCAACTCAAAACGCTCACCGAAGCGATTCAGAAACGGTTCATCCCGAGCCTGAAGACCCTGCAGCACAATTTTCATCCACAGCGTCAGGGCATTCTCCGGAAAGGGACAACCTCTACCGCATCAGGGAAGGCGACTGCCGGTTCTCTATACGATTCAAGACAAGGAGCTAACCGTAATCCGAAATAACGTGGTTCAATGCGTTATCGTACCCATCAGAAATTCTCAGTGCCGCTCGACCGTGACCAGGTCGCGCAAGACTGGCACCGGCGGGGGTATTCCTGTGACCTGTTTACCGATCCTCCCGGCAGGGAGTGGAATGATTTCGTTCATTCGGCGAGCGAGCTCGTAACCGTTATGGATGGGAAGCTTAGGCTGACCATCGACGGAGAAGAGATCATCGCAGAGCCGGGCGACGAAGTGTTTATTCCGAAATCTGTTCGCCATTCCGTCAAGAATATTTCCTCCTCTATGACGCACTGGCTGTATGGGTACGATTAGAAGAAAAGTGTGCGAAGCACCGTTTCCACACAACGTGGGGCCTGTGAGATTTCGACCTACTACGGAACCCGGGCAGATCCTCCTCAATTTTAGGCCTGACAAATAGGTATCTGTTTCTGCTATCCTAGCGCCCGTTTCTCACCGCTAGACTCACTTTCCGCAGGCTTGAGACGGTTTGAGGCCACGCACCTCACTGTCGGTAGCCATCTAAAGGGGGAAAGTAGATGTTTCCTAATTCCAGAGGCAACTCTCTCGTTGTCTTATCCTTGTTGCTGTCATTAACGGGTTGTCTCGCTATGCCGCATGTCGTTCACCCACCGCCGCCGACACTACTGCCGGCAATCCCGAACCCCCTCTCGCCAACCACAGAGTCCACCGTCAGCTTTCCCGTTCAGGTGGACCTGTCGCCATTCATCCATGCTGCCAACGATGACAGCATGATTCCCAAAAAGTTCGATCATTGGAGGAACTCCATCAAGCATCCTAAAGGGGCCGAGTATAAGTATTATGCTGAGCGGGATGATTTTGCTGTGGCACCTTCAGGTTCCCCTCAAGCCATCGGCACGAATCCTGGGAGAGTGATCCACGATTGGTGGAAGGGCATCGAACCACTTAGTTCTAGTTTATTCATCAGCACAGCCCTTCGCTATAAGATTGGAGCCCATCCACTTCAATGTGGCGATGGCATCGAATGGCCTAAAAGAGCAACGCTCAATGGGAAGCTCACCGTTGGCATGACACCGAATTACGGCGTGTCAGCATCAGTAACCGGGGTGACGCTGGACACCATTGACCCTTGCAAAATCAGCATCACCGATACCGATGTGTTTCAGGAAGTCAAAAATCAGCTGACAGAGCGAGTACGAGGTGGACTGAGCAACGCGGTCGCACGTATAAACACGTTGACAGCCAGATCCCGGGTGGAAGATGTCTGGCACACGCTGCGCAACCCCATACAACTAGAACCGGACGCGTGGCTCCTGCTCAACATCGGTCACGTGTGGCGCAGCGGCTTCTCTTCAGGGGGTGGAGACCTCATCGAGGACACTATTCATATAGCCGCGAAACCAGTTCTCGTGTTCGGTGCCGAACCACCATCTGCTGGCGGGGAGCTTCCTCAACTTGAAACCGAACCGGCTTCCACTGGATTCCATGGCGCCGCTGATGCCCAGTTGTATAGCACGCTGCCCAGGACACTTGCGAACCGGCTGGCTTCCACTGGCTTCCACGTCGTCGCTGACATCCCACTGGACTATCCCTCGCTGTCCCGATCGCTTGCAACGCGGTTGCAGGGGAAACGTGTCGCCGTGAAAGGAGACTTCATTCACATCACCGATGCGGCCATTTTGGGCCGTGGTGGCAATCAAGTTGTTCTGCGGATTGCGTTTACGGGAGACGCCACCGGCCACCTGTATTTCGTGGGGAAGCCTGAAATCAACCCGTTTACCCAGTCCGTTCAGATCAGTGGCCTCCGCTTGGACCTCGATTCCGAACAGTTCCTCCAGAAGCGCGGCCCCGATTGGCTCACCCGTTCTTCCATCAGAGGACTCGTTACGGATGAAGCCGTGCTCGGTGTGGCTCCGGCGATCGACCGCATGCGTGACCTCCTGACAAAGGTGCTCAATCGAGCGCTAAGTTCGACTCTCACCACGTATGGGAGCATCGCCTCGGTACAAGGCATCGGCGTGTTCGCCGATGTGAACACTCTGTACGTTCGGGTGATGAGTGACGGATCACTCAATCTGAAGGTCGATGATAAGTAGTAATCCGGCTCACCGCAGAAACAGCAGCCAGAGGTAGATCGCACTAAGCGCCACGGACCCGACCATGACTGGAAACCCGAACTTCAAGAACTGCCAAAAGGTAATCCGGTAACCGGCTCTTCGCGCGATGTCCACGATCACCACGTTGGCGCTCGCGCCGATGATCGTGCCGTTACCACCTAAACAAGCCCCCAAGGCCAATGCCCACCAGAGTGGGATGATGTCCGGTTGATGGACCAAGGCGACGTACTCGGGAATCTCCGGATGTAGCGACCGGGCGAGATCGACGATCAACGGATTCATGGCGGCGACATAGGGAATATTGTCCACGACGGCGGAGAGGGCTGCCGATCCCCACAGCACCGCCATGGTCGACCCGGTGAGATTCCCGCGTGTCACCGCCACCAGTTGATCAGCCAGATAACGGATCACGCCCACTTTAACCAACCCCCCCACCAGGATAAACAGGCCGATAAAGAAAAAGATGGTCTTCCACTCGACTTCAGCCAAATAGGTCAACTCTTCGGCATCCTCCGGCTTTCGTCTCGCATGGCCGATCAACATGAATAGACTCGCTCCAAGCAGCGCGATCGTAGCCGGCTCCAGATGAACCAGAGAGTGGAGACAAAACCCCACGTTGACGACGATCAATAAGAACAGACAGCGACGCAAAAAATCCTTATCCGACACCGCTTCCCCTGAGCTCAGAGCGAGAACGGCCGCTCGCAGATGGGGTTCTACCGTCATCGATCGACCGAAGATGAGCCATATCGAACCCACGAAGACGGCCATGATGACGACCGCGATCGGTCCCATGACGAACAGGAAATCGAGATAGCTGAGATCGGCTTTGCTGGCGATCATAATATTGGGTGGATCACCGACGAGCGTGGCAGTTCCACCGATATTGGAAGCGAGGGCTTCGGTCAGCAGAAATGGGATCGGATCCAGTTCCAACCGTTTTGCAATCGCCAAGGTGACTGGTGCCATCAGCAGGACGGTGGTGACGTTATCGAGCATGGCCGATTGCCCGGCTGTCAACAGGGCCAGCAGGACCAGTAGGCGAAACGGCTTTGCGTCCGCGCGCTGCGCCGCCCAAATGGCCAGGACTTCGAAGAGACCTGTCTCCCGCACGATGTTGACGATGACCATCATGCCGATCAGCAGAAAGACGACGTTATAATCGACGCCGAATTCGTGGGAATAAAACGCCTCCTCCTGCGACACCACGCCGAACACGATCATTAACGCCGCGCCGGACAACGCCACAATCGTCTTGTGGAGCCGCTCCGTGACGATCAGCAGGTAACAGATGCTGAAAATGAGAAGGGCGACAGTGAGAGAAGACATCCAACTCCTCGGTGCTAAAAACGCATTGCTCAGAAATCCACACATTATCCGGTGCAGGTCGCGACAATGCAATCAGAGTCGGCTTTCTCATAGTTCACCCGACGCCATCAGGTCGAGCATGTGCTCATTTCTAAGCACGGCTGGAGCCGTTAGATAATGTGGTGTCCCTCGAGCTGACCATTACAACGGGACGACCTTGATCGTCTTGTGGAAGGCACAGAGTGGGTGAGCGATAACACCGGTTCGGATGCAATGACCGTCAAGATCCTTGTCATGAACCGATGTGTGGTAAGAAGGAAGGATTTGCTGCGCCCAGGAACGAGAACTACCAATGCCGAAAGGGGCCGGAATCCAAGTGCACGTAGCTGGAACGTTTGTAGAATCCGACCCCGCCGTACCGCAGTTCGAGCGCGGCCTGGCGAAGCTTCGTAGGAGGAACACCGGGGATTAGAAGATCGATCGCTTGTCCTTGCATGTGTAAGCTGTTTTTGGCGACATGTCGGTCTGTCCGAACCAACATGGCATTGTATTCGGGAGACCGAAAACCGGAAATCACACGAATTTCTTCCTGGATGCCGAGCTTGTTCTGCACCAAATTTACATGCTCCAGCACGCGCACGTCGATCGCTCCGACTTCACCCGTGTAATGGCAGCGCAGGAGGTAATTTACATCATCAAGGGCGGTAAGGTCATAGTTCCCGTCTTCGTCTCGGTAGGTGACATCCAAGCGCTCGTTTGTCCACACATTCACCAACGCCAGCCTGCCCTCCGGAAGCTCACGAGCCTGCACTGGCTGTGGACGAACCAATCGTCCACTCAGGAGTAGAGTCCCCACCAAGGAAACGTGGAGAAACGCACGACGAGTCCATGCCAATGTGGACTGATCTGTAGTGTTCACTGAGACAGCTCCCGTAAAGTATGGGCGGCGGTGATTACAAGAAATGGTGTCCTTGTAGCAAAAATCAATAACTGGGTCAAATAGGATTGTCCCTAGTCATAAAATAAGCCCAGCATTCCGTATGACGTGTATGTAAATTCATCCATTATTTAATTAAATCTGTATGTATTTGCCTTCGTATTTTATAGAATGAGCGCTGCCTGCATTACATCGGTGGGATTTCGGGTCTCGCCAACTATGAGGCCAATTGGACTCATCTATATTCCACCTCTTACACCTATTCCAAAATCATTTTCTTTCTAGACTGTGTCGCAGGCCCCAGGTAAGATCAGAAAAAATCGGTAAAGCATGTATGGCCACCATTCTCGTCATTGACGACGAACAATCCATCCGAGGGCTGCTGAAAGAGGTCCTTGTCAGGGCAGGACACCGTGTGCTTGAAGCGGAGGATGGACGCAAAGGGCTCACGCTCTACCAGAAGGAGCCGGTCGACCTCGTGATTATGGACTTGTTGATGCCGGAAACGGATGGTCTTGAGGCGACTCTTCAACTCACCCGCGAATATCTCGACGCCAAAGTGATCGCCATCACGGGAGCCCAAGGCGATCATAACTTCCTGGACGTTGCCAAGCTCTTCGGTGCGCGTCGCGCCTTTGAAAAGCCGTTCGACCTCAACAAACTCCTTGAAGCCGTCAAGGAAGAACTCGCCGCCGCCTGAAGATTTGGATAATGCCGGTCGCGTCCTGCGCGAAATTATTGTTTGCCCGCCAATTCTTTCCGCGCCAGGCCCCGCATCATCGCTGGATCGTTGTATCCCACTTCACTGAGGGCGTCCAGCAAATGCAGACCTTTCGAAGTTACCAAGTCCTTCGCCTTGGCGTAGTTCTTTGCGCTAAACCGGGCCACAGCCGCCTGACCGTTCACGATCTGACAAGCTAACACCTCGCCGTTCACTTCGAGCGTACCGCCTTGCTCGATCAGCGCCTTTGCCTGGTCTACAGCGATGCCATGCAGCTCGGCAAACTCTTGCAATCCCCCCGTTTCAACAAGCCGGCCGTCCGGCATGATGCAGAGTCGCTTGAAATGCGGTGACCAGTCCTTTCGGAAATCGATGTACTTGATATCTCCGCTTTTGGCTACGGCGCGATCCAACATTCGGTAATCCAGCCCCAAATTTTTCTGCTGCAATCTGGCTTGCAACTCGTCCGGGAGCCCTCTCCGAAAAACCTCCCACGCCGCATCGATCATCGACAATATTCTGGATCGAGCCACTTGCTCCGTCTCGGCAAACTGCATCAAGTCCAGTGTCCAGGTTTGTTTCGGCTCTTGGCCGGTTGGGTCAATCCGGCAGGCAAATAATCCTCGAGTGAGGATGCCGCCGACCTGCGGATACACATAGGTTCCACCTCTGGTCAGCAAGGCTGTCATCGTCTCAGGTGGGACATCGTAGCTCTCAGACAGAATCTTGGCATGGGCAGCAAGATCCTCCGGTTCCGTCATCGCGCACAGGGTGACATTTCCCGGAGCGTCGAACTCCGAATAGTCCTCGACAATGTTATAGAGCACCACCCGCTTCGGCTTGTCGGCCTTCTTCTTGATCTTGAACATGAACTACCTCACGGCCATCGAGGCTTATGAACGAGGCCCCAGATGATGGTACGGTGGCAAGGTCTGCAGACGTCGATCTTCCACCGGACCACCGATCGTAAAATGATAAAGCGATTGCAAGGTTAAATTCTTGATCGCGACGATCTCGTGGACCGGGTCATCGAAGAAGCAGCCGATTCCCGTTGCCCGCACTCCTGCTGCTTCCGCTTCCAGATACAAGACCTGCCCGAGCAATCCCGCTTCCCAAAACATGCGTGGATACCACCAGGCCCCTCGCTCCCGCAAGGTCCCCTCGAACTCGGCCAACATGCCGAACGAGAAGGCACTGTCGCCGGCAATGTCCTGATGGCAACTGATCTGCGCCGCGAGTCTCTTCGCGTCGCCTTCGAGTAGCCAATAAAGAGGCAGCCCCTCAGGACAGTCCGGCGCCATGGTCCAGGTCAGTTCTGGATTCATTGCCTGCTGAATGAACGACAACCTTCTCCTATCCCGCACGAGAAAATACAATCCCGGCGTGAGGCCATCGACTCGATGGACGAATATTAGAAGATGAATTATTGGATCATAGGGCCACACATCCCATGGTATGGGCCGTTCCAACTGCGGAAGTTCAGCACACGGCATGACCCGTTGCATCATGTGAACAAACGTGGCTGCGGAAATTGATGTCTTGCCGTCAAACGCGACGGCGCTTCGGCGTTGCCGGATGATTTGACCGGCCGATGGAGTGTGAGGAGTGGATAGGAAGGGGTGAAGAGCATTGCTCGGTCGCAGGCTCAAAGAAACTGAGCTCCGGTTTGCTTCAGTTTTCCATGAAGCCTCGGCTGCCTCATCGATAATGTCCCAATGGACCCCGTGCTCGTGACTCAATCGATTCGCCTTCCCATGCCATGCTCCATTGGCTAGCTCCTTCACAATCGCCGTATCGAGAAACAGCGGCACCTGCACTCCTGCATGTTTCAGGTCCAACGCCTCCCGTGTTACATTCCCAGGAGGCCACACGACTGCCAGACAGTCGGGGTGTTCCGGTTCCCCCCCTCCAAAGTCTTCCTTGCGGTCTGTCCCGAGCAACGTCGCCACCGTGTCTTGGTCCACACTATCCAGCAGGGTCATGTTCCAGCCAAGTGTGGCGGCGGCGATCCTGGTGCTTCCGATCGCATGGCCTACATCGTGATTGCAGTAGCGGAACGCCCGCTCACCATACTTCCAGGCTTCGCGCCAATGAATCGACGTGAGTCCAAAGAGGAAAACATTCTGAGGAAAAGGCCTCAGGAGACGGTCAACCAAGTCGGCAGGAAACTCAGCCCGCCGCTCGAGTCCATGTTCTTTTGGTGCATAGTGATACAGCCCCGGCTGTAGATCGAGCCATTTGGTCTGAGACAAGACCACATAGCCTTCTGTGGGATGCAAGTTTCCGGACGAGGGATTACTCCGCAGCGCCCATTCCGACTCTCCAGCCTTTTTCCAGGCCGACAACGCAAGGGCATATTCAAAAAATCGAGAAAGAGTTCGTACGTTCACAGGCTGACTCGTCACCGTCCGCATTTCGTAGATCGCTTCATATGCAGGCGACAACGGTTCCTCATCGACCTTGAGCAATGGCAAAGAGATCAGCTCAGTCCCCTCAAACCGTCGGAATGGATCCGGTTGATTCACCCAATCAAGATATCCAAGAGACCTGGCGTAACGGTTGAAATGGTGTTTAGTTTGCCTGTGATAGTGAATGACCCGATGAAGGAGATCGGTTCGTGCAGCTTGAGAAGAGGACTTGGTACTCATTGCGGATCAGGCAGTCTAACGAGATAGATAAAGGAAAGTAAAATGGTGTAGCGTAGTTGGCAGACCTGCAGACCTGGCAGCCTGATCTATGCACTATCTCGTGGAAGGAGGAATGGAACCGGGTGTGACTCATAATTGACCTGTTTTCCCAACCCAGTTTATGCTGCAAGAATATACTCCGGGATAGCTCATGCGTTTCGATCCAGCCCTTGCTGCTCAAGAAGCTTTTCGCCAAGCGGAAGCTGAACTTGCCTCCGACTGGGAAACGGCTGTTGAGTTGGAAGGAACGTTTTCTTGCAACGCCGGTGTAACCGCGAGGGAAGCATATGAGGGTTTGTTAGCCCTTGCACAGCGCTATCCTAACGCCCATGCTTTCCATGCCTTCTGTGTCTACATTACCTGGCAACAAGTGACAGAGGAGACAATCGCGCGTCACTTCGAGACCGGCCTGAAATTGTCTGAGGCCTATCTGGCTTCTCATGATGGCAAGAATACTCGAGACATCGAGTGCATCACGGAGTTGCATGGCTCCTTCCGAGCTGGTCTCGGGCTGGAGGAACAAGACGAGCTGCAGGTTGAATATAAACGAGACACGCCGAAGGGGGGAGACTGACTCAAGCCGTATCTCGTGAAGCGTCGTTCTCAGCTCACTTCGGCCATGGCTTCATCCTGCACTTCACGAATAATGCTTCACGGTTTCCATGTCTGACGATCACAAACATCGCGCGCGGATTTTCCTTCATCGTGGCGACCTGGTCCAGGCCCGCGTAGCCTGGGAAGCAGCTGTGGCCGATGATCGGACTGTCGGCAGTCAGCAAGCGCTGTCGGATTCTCTTGGGAACCTCGGCAACACCTGCGCACTCATGAACGATTTTTCACGTGCGGAACAGTGTTATCGAGAGGTTCTCCAGATCCAACGGACCGAGTGTAATCTCACCGCCGTGGCCCATACCTTGGTCAACCTCGGCAACCTGCATATCGCATCCGACTATCCGGTGAAAGCACGTCCGTACTATCTCGAGGCCTTGGATCTTCTGCACCAATTACAAGACCACCGCGGCCTCGGCATTCTGTACAACAACCTCGCGCTGCAAGAGGCTCGTGAGGGCCAGTGGGATCAAGCTGTTGCGTCATTCAAACAAGCCCTCGATCATCACCGGACGGTCGGCAACGAAGAAGGGCTTGCCGTTACCTATAGCCAACTCGGCAAATGCTATCTCGACCAGGGAGACCTCACCAGAGCTGAACGCTGCTTGAACAACGCCTCGGAGCACTACATCAAGCTCGGCAATGAGCCGGCGGAGGCGGCGGTGCTCCGCCTTCTCGCCAAGGTTTACGAGACCAGCCAGGATGCTGTCTCCGCTCAGCGCTGTCTCGCGCGTGTGGTGGCGCTCGACGAACGCTATGCGTTGCCGGAGCTTCAAGCCGACTCCGCCCACCTCTCCAAGCTTGGTCCATCCGGATAGTCCTATCACCCGTGAACTCCATCCGCTCCGTCCGTTTTGACCGTCGTCCACGTTCTTTCATTTCCGATCACTCCGAACTGCGCGACCTTCTGGACAGAATCCGATCCTCTGCTACGTTTGAAGCAGCACACCTGGACGCCTGTTGATCAAGTTTCACCGCACACAAGCCGACAGGATATTGACGTGGAGACAGGATGGCTTCGCTCGCTCGACGATTCAGTGTCCTGGTATTCGGAACGATGATGACGGCGTCCTTCGTCCAGGCTGCAGACATCTCCCCCACGATCACTGTCGGCACTCAGGAAGTCGGACTCACCGCCGGCTATTTGTTCGGCCACCTGCTGACCGACCGTCACACAACCCAACAGCAGGGACCGGCGCTGATGCCGTCATGGATGATGACGCTCACCGATCCCGTCGGCGATAGCTGGTACCGAGGACAGGTCTCACTTGGTGCGGAGATGGTCTACGTAGAGTTCCAAGAACCCCTTCTGACACACGGCGTCGGTTTTACACCGAGAATCAAGTACACCTTCGTCGCCTTGGGTCGTATCCGCCCGTACGTGGAATTCGCCGGTGGGCCATTCTGGACGGATCTTGGCGGACGTGTTCGCGAAGAAGCCACTGAATTCAACTTCATGCTGACAGGGGGGGTGGGAGTTTCATGGTTTTTCACGCCACGCCTCGCCCTCAATGTCGGTTACCGCTTCAACCATATCTCCAACGCCGGTACGGCATACCCAAATCTTGGGCTGAATGCAAGCCTGCCCTTCGGCGGGTTTTCATTCTATTTCTGAGGAGACGATGATCATGACAATGAATGGGTTGCGATGGTCGGTCCTGAGTCTTGGAGGGGTCATGCTGTGCGGTATGACGGGATGCACCCGATGGATCGACGTCAACCCACCCTCAGTCGGTCTCCAAGAGACTATTACGCACTCGCTGCCCGATGATGAGCGGGTCCCGCTCGTGACGAATTCATTTCGGCTCTCAAGAAACGGGGCGTCGCAATATCCTTCCATCGACCTCGAACGGCGGATCTTAAGCAGCATCCAAGAAACCAGTCTGTTTTCGACATTAATGCCTCTGGGGACAAGGTCCGATTCGCTCGGAGACAAGCTCGTCTCGGCGCGCATCACCGTCGATGAAACCATCGAGCCTCATTCCTGGGGTTCGGCCTTCAAAGGCATCGTCATCGGGGGATCCATGTTTCTCCTCTCACCGTTCATCGATCTGGAATATGGGTATGCCGCGAGCGTCGCCCTTGAGCTCGAACGTTGGGACGGCCACATCGCGCGCTATGAAGCTCGCTCCTCCGGTACGGTGTATTACAAGTTGTTCGGCGCCACGCCCGTCATGCTCGATGAGCTCAAGGGACACGTGACGGAAGCCTGTCTCACCGACCTGACAGCGCAACTTGTTCGTGATACCAAGCTCTATCTGGCCAGCAGTGCACCGCTCCCAGACACCGGTATTCGCACCGTGACTGTGAAAGCCAAACGACCCGCGTCCACACAACCCACGCGTTCTCTTGTTCCCATCGCGACGACCACAATCCCATAAGAAGACTGGAGTCCCTCCAACCAACGTCTCATCTGGCTGATGATGCCGTTCCAGTGGTATAGTACCGCCTGAGCACTGGAACCACGATCGATGGACATTGACACTTTTCGTCAAATGGTCGCCAAGAATCCTAATGGATTCCTCGGCCGCTATGGACTCGGGAATAAGATCCTTCAGGAGAACGGCAGCGTCGAAGAAGCTGTCGAGCATCTTACTGTCGCCACACAATTGGATCCGACGCATGCTGTCTCTCATCTGATGTTAGGACGGGCGTTGATCAGACTGGGAAGGAACGGCGAGGCCAAGCCTATTCTTGCAGCCGGGATAGAGGCGGTACTTTCTGGACGATCCAACGGTGGCAAGGACCTGGTGCCGGAGATGCAGGAGCTGCTATGCTCACTATGAAGGAGCCCATATCATAAAGGAGGCTCTGCGTGAACCTCGAGGATGCCAGGAAACGGATCGACTCAGCCATCACCCAATATGGACAACATGCTGCCCCCGCCATTGACCTCGTCATGGCAGAAGTTCGCTCCGATATGGGAGCGGGAGCATTCAATGAATTGATTGAAGAGTTCGATCTTGAGCTGATGTACAACATTACCCCGATGGAATCGGACCACTCCAGCAGTTGAACCACGTAGGGCGATCGATAGGCGAAAGGCACAGGTGTCCTTTCCCGTACTATTCTGCGGTTTTCTCGCGTTTCACGCTCGCCTCGCTGAGTCGGCGAAGCGGGTTTCACTTTGTACTTCGTACTTCGCATGCCGCTGATCTGGGCTGCAATCTCAGGACATGGATTTGGTCATGCCGCCCAAGTCGTGCCTGTGCTCAATGCGTTGGGCCGCCTTGTGCCCAACCTGCGTGTTCTTCTACGTACCACCGTCCCAACTACATTTTTCGTGGATCGGCTTACAATTCCATGGGAAATGAGCCCCGTCCAACAAGACGTCGGTTGCGTCCAAGACGGGCCTATGACAATCGACATGGAGGCGACCTGGGATGAACACCAGCGGTTCCACAGGACGTGGGACGATCGGCTTCGGACCGAGGTCGCAGCCATGCTGGTGGCTCATCCAGATATGGTTCTGGCCGATACCCCATACCTCGCGCTTGCCGCTGGAAAGCTAGCTGCCATTCCGTCGGTCGCGCTCGTCAGTTTTACCTGGGACCTCGTTCTATCCCAGTACGTCGCTCCCTCATCGATCGACGCCCGTCCGATCATTCAGGCGATTCGACATGCCTATGGCCAAGCCGATCTTGCTCTGCGAATCACACCCTCCCCCAAGATGGCAGGCTTTTCGCGATTCGTCGATATTGGACCTATCGCCGAACCGGCGCCTCCGGCGCGCAAGCAACTCGCCGGACTTCTGTCCCTTGAACCAGGGGAACGGACGGTGCTTGTCGGTTTTGGCGGGATTCCGCTGGAGTCACTCCCTTTTAGAAAATTGGAGTCGCTGAGCGGCTACCGTTTTCTCTTCGATGGTTCTGTCCCGTCTGAGAGCAGGCGATTCATCTCCACCAAATCTCTGCTACCCTCGTTCAAAACGGTGATGGCCTCGGTCGATGTCATCATGACCAAACCAGGCTATGGAACCTTGGCCGAAGCTGTCGCATTACAGACTCCCATGATCTATGTACGGCGGTACAACTTCGCCGACGAACAGCCGCTGGTGGACTATTTGCATCGGTATGGAAGAGGCGTCGAACTCTCCATGAGCGACTTCACACAGGGCCGGTGGCCGGCAGCGCTCAAAGAGGTCTTGGATCTCCCACCAACAACCGCGCCTCCGCCCGCGACCGGAGCAAGTGAAGCTGCCGCACTGTTGGCGAAGTTGCTGTAGAACCGCTCGGCCTCGCTGTCACGTCCACGCCGCTCATGCCGCCGCAGACATCTTGACAGGTTAGTTACCGGTGACTATCGTGTGAGCCGCAGCTCTTAAGGGCAGGGATGAGGTTCCATGCACCTTCGTATTGCGCACAATGTGGTATTTCGTGAATTGGCTGGCGAGTCCGTCTTATTGAATCTCGAAACCGGGACCTATTTCGGACTGGATGCCGTGGGCACTCGTATATGGAACCTTATTGCCGAACAGGGTTCGACCTCATCGGCCATCGATACCCTCCTCGCCGAGTATGATGTGGATGCCCCACGGCTTGAAAAGGACGTTACGGCTTTGATTGATCAGCTCTTAGCCAAAAGGTTGCTGACGACCGATGCTGAGCAAACTCCGCCGGCTCGCTGATTTACCCCTGATCGAACAGGCGCTCCTCCTGCAATTGACCGCGTTGTCACTTGGTCTGCGAGTCGCCCTCTCCTGTGTTCCCCTTCACCTTATTGCGTCCTTCATATCACGCGCTGCCTCCTCCTCTCCACTTGGTCGTATTCTCACGCCCCATGCGCACTGCGCGACAGATCGATTGGTAGTGTTGGCCGATATGGCAGCAGCGGTGAGCCACAGAAACAGTCGCTGTCTTCCACGCACGTTGCTGCTCTTCTGGTTATTGCGAGCGAGACGCCAGCCAGTCTCAATTTGTCTCGGGGTCAGCAAGAACCAGACTCAGCTGGAGGGACATGCTTGGGTTGAGCAAGATGGCGTCCTGTTGGGCGACACATTCTCGTTGGTAAACCGCTATGCACTCATGTTCCGGTGGCCCGCATGAGCGGTCTCGTCGGGATCTATCACCTCGACGGCAGACCTGTTGAACTTGCCCTTCTGGAGCGTATGACCTACCAGGTGGCCCACCGAGGGCCCGATGCGTCAGATTGCTGGGTCAACGGTCCAATCGGCATCGGCCACGCAATGCTCCAGACCACGCCGGAGTCGGTCTATGAACGTCAACCGTGGCTGGATGAGTCCGGAACTATTTGTTTGGCATTGGATGGACGGATAGACAATCGCGAAGACCTCCTCCTTTCCTTCCGTAGCGCCGGCGTTCATCTTCGCACCGACACCGACGCGGAACTGATGCTTCGTGCATATCAGCGCTGGGGTGAACATTGTCCGGAACAGGTCGTCGGCGACTTTGCCCTGGTGATCTGGGACGGACCACGTCGACAGCTGTTCTGTGCACGAGATATTCTGGGGTTGAAACCTTTTTACTATTGTCTGTACGGAGCCAGTTTCTATTGGGCATCGGAGATTCCGCCGTTCTTCGAGCGTGCCGCCGTTCCCCGACGGCCAAACGAGGCGATGATCGCTGAATTTCTGAGCAGCATGGTCGTCACGAATGCCGAAACCCTGTACGAAGGGATCTCCCGGCTTGAGCCGGCTCATATCCTCATTGTCCGGGCTGGTCGGATCGAGACAAGGCGATATTGGACGTTCGACCCGGGGCGCCGGATTAGATACCTGAACGACGACGACTATGCCCGGCATTTTCTCGATCTCTTCGAAAAAGCCGTACGCTGCCGCCTTCGCAGTCACAGGCCTATCGGCCTTGAATTGAGCGGAGGTCTCGACTCCTCATCCGTGGTGAGTGCCCTTCAGGCAGTCTGTCGGCAACAGCCTCAAGATCACGATCTCTTCCAGACATTCTCCCTTATTTTTCCTGGCTTGCCCTGCGATGAACGCCCATACATCGACGACGTCGTCGCACAGGGTTCCTTCCTTTCGCACCACGTCACCCCAGAGACGCCAAGCCTGGGTGACTTTGTGCAAGACGTGCTCCGCTATCAGGATTTTCCCGACCATCCCAACGGCATCATGAACGCCCCGCTTCGGCGCTCGGCACAACGACAGGGCTGTCGCGTGCTGCTGACAGGGTCCGGGGGAGATGAATGGCTGACCGGAAGCTTCTTTCACTACGCCGATCTCTTGCGCAAACTCAAGTTGAGATCGTTGCTCCGACGCCTGCGAGGCGATCACCAGTGGCACTGTGAACAGCTCTCATATGACCTGTTCTCCCTCCCTCTTGTGCAATTCGGTCTCCTGCCGCTGATTCCACAATCATGTCGAACTCTTGTCAAACGGCTCCTCGGACGAACGAGCATGCCGGACTGGATGTTGCCGGCAATGTGGCGCCGAACGCAGATGCAGGAACGCCTTCGCCAGGCTTCCTACGTCCCTCCTGATTGCAGCTATGCACAGCAAGACCTATTCCGATCGACGATACACGGTCTCGGTGTCCACGGAATCGAAATGGATGAACGCGCTTCGTCCTCCTTCGGCCTGGAAAACCGTCATCCATTCAACGATCGACGGCTCATCGAATTTGCTCTTGCTTTGCCGGAAGAGCAACGGTGGCGGAACAGGCCCAAGTTCATTCTGCGTCACGCCCTTGGAGAAATGCTCCCCGTATCGGTACGCGAGAGAGTCGACAAGGCTGACTTCTCCTGTATCTTTGCCCATACGCTCATCGCCGAACCGATGATGGCCATATTCCGTTCATTGTCCGTTTCCTCTATGGGATGGGTTGATGGTGGTAAGGTGTGGGCCGACTACCAGCTCATGGCGAACTGTTACAGAAGGGGAGACGAGGGCTATCGATTTTATGTCGCATCGCTCTGGATGATTTTGGGAGTCGAACTGTGGTTCCGCAGTATCTTCCTGAAGCAGAGCATCGATATCCATCTGCCGGTCCTTGATATGCCCTCGTCTGCATATTTCTCCTGTTGATGGCATGCCGAGGTGTCCGGTTGATGTTGGGCGTGATCTGTCCGGTGATGTTGTGCGGATGGTTCAGCAGCATGATGTGCAAGCTATACAGGGCTTTTCAGTGGTAGCTATTTCTGCCATGTCCTGATAAAGTACACAAAGTCACATTGCTCGGATCATCGCGCCCGATGTCTGAATGGCAACTACGGCATAGTCTCAACATCTGAGTGAATAGAGCATAGTCCCTCCTGCATACTCACTTATGGCACCATCTTCACAATCCGCCAGCGTGCTGCGGCGTACCTATCCTGTCTACGTGACAGTATTCCTATTCAGTCTGATTGTGGCGAGCGCCCTTATTGGAGTGCCGGCATTCGGCATCGTCTATGGCTACACCTGGGTGGACTGGACCATGTTTGGTCTCCTCTACATCATCAGCGGACTAGGCATTACGGTCGGCTACCATCGCTTGATTTCGCACAGGAGTTTCATGTGCCCCGATTGGGTCAAGGCTGGATTACTCATCGCCGGGGGATGGGCGCTGCAACAATCGGCTCTGCGGTGGGGAGCCGACCATATTCGCCACCATGCTGCCTGCGACCAAGACGCCGATCCCTACAACGCTCGACTAGGATTCTGGCACAGCCACTGCGGATGGCTCTTCTCCGACCAGCGCTACTCGGATGAGAAATACGCGACTCGGCTCCGGCAAGATCCGGTCGTGATGTGGCAACATCGCTACTATACGGCTATCGTCCTCTCAGGTTTGGCATTCCCGTTCCTCGTGGGCTTTCTCTACGGTGGGTTAGACGCTGGGATTGGCTGTTTTATGCTGGCTGGCGTCGGTCGAACCTTTGCCGTGCTGAATTCGACCTTTTGCATCAATTCCGTTTGTCATCTCTGGGGGAGCCAACCGCATAGTCAAGCGGATTCCAGTCGCGATAGCTGGCTGGTTTCGCTCTTGACCTTCGGCGAGGGGTACCACAACTATCACCACACCCATCAAAGCGACTACCGAAACGGCCCGCGCTGGTATAATTTTGATCCATCGAAATGGCTTATTTTTTCGCTTTCACTTCTTGGATTAGCCTGGTCGCTCCGCACCGCCAATGCGGCCGATCTCAGATCTTCAAATCTCTAGGTGGCAAGCGGATGTGGAGGAGCAGGAGGCCAGTTCGAAAACGGGGCGTACCATCCTGATCTCACAGGGGAATTCGTTGGCTATGGAGCGGTAGGGAGAGGATCCAATACCTCATCGAGAGGGGCAAACGTTTGAAGTTCTTGGTCCGGTGAAGGTTCCTCAGCTGCCGTGAGAGTCTCGATCGCTCCGCCCTCAGCCAGAACATCCCTATCCGCCATCGGAAGAAGTGATTGTTCTGCCTCACCCAGTTCCTTGAATTCCCGAAGTGGGGGGAGCTGCGAGAGATCGCTCAAGCCAAAATGTTCAAGAAAAAATTTGGTCGTTCCATACATGATTGGACGGCCGGGGACTTCCTTACGTCCGACGATTCTCACCAGTTTTCGCTCCAACAGCGTGCGCAGTACACCGGAGGTTTCCACCCCACGGATTTCTTCGATCTCCGACCGCACCAGCGGTTGCTTGTAGGCAATGATCGCCAATGACTCCAGCGCGGATCTGGAGAGTTTTGCCGCCGTCTTGGCCTTGTCCAGCTTCTTGATCCAAGAGCCGTAGTCCTGCTTTGTGACAAGACGATACCCGCCAGCGACGACAGCCAGTCGCACTCCGCGCCCTTCCTGCTCAAGCACCTGACCGAGATGTCGTAACGCCTCTTCCACTTCAACCTTCGACACGTTCCCCATCACGGACACAAGACGCGTCAAGGACAGCGGTTCGGACGAAACGAAAAGCAACGCTTCCAGAATCGCCTGGAGCTCGCCCAGCCCTTGTACCAGATTGTCGTCGAAGCTCTGGTCATGAGTCGATCCATTCATCTCACCGATACTCATGGCGTCGGCTTCCGGCACAGGATGAACCACATCCACCATCAGTGGAGTCATGCTCCCCTCCATTCTAGATCGACATCATCAAGCTCTGCCGGATCGGGCACTAACGAGAACGTCCTTGAAAGCAGAATCGGTCCGAATGTTTCCCCTTGGAATACACGAACAACACGCAATCGCATTAATTCAAGTAACGCCAGGAACGTCACAACGACCACCATTCGATGGCACGATCCCTCGAACAGTGCCGCAAACGAGACCGATTCTTTGCCTTCGAGCATTTCCAGAACGAGGTTCATCCGCTCGCGAACCGTGAGATTGTCGAGAACAATCTCGATGAGCTTGCTACCCGGATTCCGTTCCAGCACTTCTTTAAGCGCATCGACGAGGTCGAACAGCGAGACGTTCTCTAATGGGAGATCCTCCTCAACTTCTTCGACTGATTGAGCGTGCTCATGCCAAAAGATCTCGCGCCACAGCGTTTCCTGCCGGTCGAGCTGACGTGCCGCCTCTTTGAAAGTCTTGTATTCGAGCAAGCGTCGAACGAGTTCTTCTCGTGGGTCCGGCCCATCTTCGTCGTCGTCGGCCACCTCATCCGCCGGCAACAGCATTCTGGACTTGATCTGCAATAACGTCGCGGCCATGACTAAAAAATCACCCGCCACGTTGAGGTTGAGTTCCTCCATGGCTTCCAAATACTCAAGGTACTGTTGGGCAATTATCGCGACGGGGATGTCGTAGATGTTGATCTCATTCTTCTTGATGAGATGCAGCAGTAAATCCAATGGTCCCTCGAAATTTTCGATGCGGACCTGGTACGGAAGCTCGATTTGTTCAAAATCCTCGGCCTGTGAGTCCACGACGTCGTTATATCAACTTATGGGGGAACGGGCAAGCCTGAACCTATATATTGGGGACAATCGAATGTTCTTCAACTACTCTTCATTTGAGTCTTACGGCATATGCGACAAGCAAGGCAGCCACGATCAGAAAGGCTAAGGTGAGAGCATACTGTCCATTACTGGCCTGAAACAAGCCGACAGGCTGCGCTGAGTCAGGACGCTTTGTTCGGGCTAGAAGCGGTGCTTGATCGAAACGTGCCTTTGCAAGGTCGTCTTGTTGGCTGAATTCAGCGTTTGAGAAATCCACTGATCCTAGAAACTGAGCAGCGGAAAATACCGCCTCATTTTCAAAGGCCGCAAACCCAAAAAAAGTCTCCCGGCTGAAGATCGCTTCACTGAAGCTGACTCGACTTTTGAAGCGACTCCCGGAAAATCCGGTCCCCATGCCGAACCTCGATCGCTCGAACGTAGCCGGTTGCTCGAAAGTCACTTCTAGAAATTCTGCCATGCCGTCGAAAAGCGCCCCGGTACAGTCCACCGAACCTCGAAACGTCGATTGATGAAATCTAGTGCTGGAACCAAACTTGGTCTCACGACAGTCCATCTGCCGGACGAACTGTCCCTGAACGAAATAAGTTTCCTTATCAAACGTGGCGGCGGATAGTTCGACTTGTTCATGAAAGATTGACCGCGAGAGATCTACTCCCTCCCTGAAATGGGACCGGGAAAAGTTCACCGGTCCTTCAAACCGAAGCGCGCTGTCAGCTGACCGATGGCGCACTGCGCCCAATACCAGGGAATCTCTTAGGCTCAGTGCTTTGCGAACGAGTCGCTGTCCGTCGCCACCGATACGATCTTCTTGGTTCGTTATCTCCGGCGTCGGTAACGGTGAGCGTGACGTTGCCTGTACAGCAAGGTGATCGAAGCTAAGATCGCCGCGCACAATCACACCACGAAGATCGACGGGACGCCCCTTGGCGATCGCATCCATGATTGCTTCGCCAGGCACCGCATGGGCTTCCCGCTCAGCCGGCGTACAGGTGGACGAAAGATGGAGCACAAGACCGGCGTCAATTCCCCTCGCGGGTGTCTCGGCAACGCACACAGCATCGGCTTCGGGTGGAGTTGCCATAAGGGCGCTTACAATCGCCATTGCCACATACCAACGGGACCATCTCCGTTTCCAAAGCCCGACATCTGTTCCACATAAGCAAAGGCGAAGCAAGATCCTGTCCGTATTGCAAAGGGGAAAGCACCAAAATGTTCTGGAGCTAATGAGACACCGCCGCTGGAGTGAATCGGTTTCAACGGCGGTGTGTAGAGGCAATCAACGCAGACCTAACGTCCCTTGCTTCCGCCAATGGTGAATTGCATCGAACGGGACGCATGATAGATGCAGCCGGGACGATCACTAAAGGACGAGTATCAGCTGTGTCGGTAATCGTCGTCCAACAAATCGTCGGACTTATCAATAAGCGTGTCTCTGTCGTCATCGGCGTCGAGGTCCAATTCTTCTTGGACGTCGTCTTCTTCGATCTCGCCCTCCATCTCCAGGTCATCGCTGACGATGTCATCCTCATCGTCGAGATCGGCCTCCCCCGGTTCCATGGGCATGGCCGGTTTAACTGCCACGGACTTGGGTGGAGCCACATCCTCTTCACCAGCGAATTTCTTAGCGGATGCGCTCGGTGGACTGGCCTTGGGCGCGGCCTTCTTCACACCTTTGCCGGCCGCTTTCTTGGCGGGCTTTTTCTTCGAAGCCGATTTGGATACTTTGACAGCCGCACGCTTTTTCACGGTTTTCTTGACCGCCTTCTTCTTCGGCGACGGTGCCGCTTTTTTCGCCCGCGACGATTGTTTCGCTACGGTTTTTTTCTTCTTGTTCGCCATTCCGATTCCTCCTCTTCGTTTCAGCGCGGCGCAACGGCCTCCATCTAGCATGAACGAACGGGCTCTTGCAACCACCCCGATCTTGATTTCCATCGATCGGCCATTTCCGGCTTTCAACGGACCCAAAAGGAGAAGGATCTTGCCAGCAGATGAGCAAGGTGGAAGGATTCCCGAACGCTCCGCCTCAATCCCATGCTATTATGGTCAGAGCGCCTCGAAAACGAGCCTGAATCCTCTTCGTCCCCGGCTCTTACGAACAAACCGTCTGGCAAGGATTAACCCCGCCGTGATCCGAGTACGCCTCGTGACGATTGCCCTAGGGATCGGAGCCGCCGCAGGTGTGCCGGCCCTCAACCTTTCGACAACCACGCAGATTCTCATGGAGAACGGATCACCTTATTACGTTCCTGCCACCGCCACCGTGGCCAGCGGCACACCCATTCGCTGGGATAATCCGACACCGACCCACCATACCGTCACTCACAATGACTGCGTGAAGGACGAGAGCCCGTGCCTATTCGATTCGGGGACGATCGCACCGGGCGGACACTTTACTGTGCCGAGCTTGCCGGCCGGTCATTACCTCTATCACTGTGGGATCCATCCCATCATGCGAGGTCAGCTGATCGTGACTGACGATCTCTCAACATTGTCTCAGTTGTGACTACACCGATCATCATCTTGCACGATTGCTGATTGCTCCTGTAGGCTGCAAGAACTCATCGCCAAGAGTTGCTCGCCATGAAACCCGCTGCCGCCGTCCATGAACCCTGGAACTTGACCGGAGAGACCCTGAGCCTCCTCGCCTGGCACATTCCCGACCTCGTTGCCTATCACCATCAACCAGACGAATGGTGGCTTGCGCCGCTTGATGACAACCTGCCGCTTATCCGGCTGAACCGCACCGGTCTGGACATGCTCAAGGCCATGAACGGCCATACGACTGTCGGTACGCTCGTTGAACAATATGGCGCGAAGCTCTGTGGACCGGACGGGCAACCGGGGTTATGGCACCTTGAACGATGGGCTACGCCGAACTATTCCCTCTGCTATTTCGGGACTGCCCCACCAGGAGGCCATCGACACAAGGCCAAGTGGGATACCCTTCTGCAACAGGTCCGCGAAGGTTGGTCGGGGCGGGAAGGGTTCGAGGGTGAGGAGCACCTGGAAGAATTCCATCGTCACGAACTTGGCCAAAGCGAAGAAGATGACAGTCATTTTGACTTGATCGAAACCACCGTCTCACATCTTTTCCGTGAACCGAGCGAAACACTGGCTGGCTTGACCTACGGGCGGCTCCTCATGCGGCAACTGCGTCGACTTGGCTGGTTTAATCCCAAGCCGAAAGTCCTACTGGAGATCGGCGGGGGACTTGGCTACCTCGCGCAGGAGCTTGGCAAGGACCTGTTGCCCTTTGAAAAACAAGGAGTTACATACCTCTCGCTCGACATTGCGCAACCGTTCCTCAAACTCCAAGTCACTCGAGCCAAAGCCGGTGGTTGGAATGTCTCCGGCGCTCGGGCCAATGCCGAATCGCTCCCCTTCGCCGATCACTCCATCAACCTCGTGATCGACAACGAGAACATGGCGGACATGACACCAGTGCAGCTGGACAAGAAAGAACTGATCTGCGGAATCGGAGAAACTGCACAACATCAAGAGGCGCTGGATTGGATCAGACGGCTCCGCCTCCCGATCGAAAGCGACCCCCCTGAATCGGTGATCTTTAACTTAGGACCGATGCGCTTCGTCGCCGAGCTGTGGCGCGTGCTCAAGCCTGGCGGACGAGCGTTTCTCACCGAGTTCGGCATTGAGGACGGATGGCCCGCGCCCGTAAAGCTGCCGGGACATACAGAATACGAAGTCCAATACAGCCACCTGCGGCAAGCCATACGTTGGCTCGGTTTTCAAGAGCGGTATCTTTCTCTTCCGCAATTTCTGGGACTCCAGCCGGAGACGAAAGTCCTCTGCACCGGCGCGACGTACACTATCCAGAGATTCTGTCAGTCGATTAGCCGCCCCTTTGCGGTGCGTGCCTATACCGAGAAGGAGTTGCAACAGACCTTGGGTGACATGCTCCCCAAGATTGAAGGCCTCCACTATCACGACCTCGCTGATCCTGCATGGTTCGGTCTCCAGGACTTCAAAGTGCTGCTGCTGGAAAAGCCAGGCGGGGCGCCGAAAGCCCAATTCACCGAGAACAAAGGCTATCGCTGGTATTCGCAGAAGTGAACCGTGGCTCTCAGCCGTTCGCAATCGGCCTCAGCTCAATGTGTACAATAAATCTCATAGCCGCTTCTTAGACTTATCTGGCACGCTCATTTCTTAGTCGCTCCCAGCCTAAATCAGCAAAGCAAGGTCCTTGCGTGGCTTCGTTGAACTTCAGGCCGGGGTAGCCCCCGTTCCATTCCATCACTCTGACATGGTTCTCTCGATCTACTGCGACATCCCAGCCAATACAGCGGACGTAGAGAACCTTCTTATGTAGTTCAGTCACGGTCTGAGTACAGGCTTTAAATGCGGGAACAATATTTCCGGCAAATGGGACGTGACTCGTTGAGTGCGCCCTGAGTTCATGCCAGTCCGAGGTGTAACCGACATCACCAAACGCACCACTTTTCAAATCAATTGATACCAGAATCTGGCTCTTTGATTGTACGTGCGTGTCTGCTCCGCTCCCCAACCTCAGATTGCACGCCCGAACGGAGACGGTTCCGTTCTCCTCCACCACGGTCGTCAGCCGGATGGTGGCCACGGAAGCTGGAGCGAATTGCGCCATCGCCGCATGCTGGTCGATGAAGCTTTGGAATAGACCGTTCCCCAACTTTTTGACCTGCTCCACAGTGAACGACTGGGCGTCAAAGATATGGACGCCTCGCCCTCGCATGGACCTATTCAATTTGAATACGACATGATCATGATCCTTAAACAATAGATCTTTCACCGATTCCGGCGACACAGGCCGGTAGGTCGTGTCAAAAAAGAAGCCGTTCATGTACGAGAGGAGATCAGGAAAGGCCTGGCTCTGAAACATGAGCGTGTTCATGGGGCGCAGTTCATCGATCTTCCCATATGCGCCCTGCCATTTGGGAATCACGACGGCCCCAAAGTAGTTGTCAGGGATCCAGCCCTTTTTGAACTTCCCTGTCACTGCGGCATAGAGATACAGCCACGGAGCGTAGCGTCGATGGCCGAGCACATCCATCGCATACTCGTCGCACGACTTGAGGGTATGGCCATCCGTCTTGCCTCGATAGCCCTCAAGATTCTTGAGTCCCGTCGTCGCTTCGTTGATACACGAAGCATGAAACTGGCGATTCTTCCAAGTCCCATACGCCACGTTCACAAGCCATTCAACATTGAGAGGCATGGTGTCGTTCTCCCTTGGAATCAACCTCAATGGGTTGCTTGTCGGACGCAATGCAGGTTGCGGCTCCGGATCTCCTAGCCTCATCGCGAGGTCGATCAGCACGCCTTCGCGTAACCCTAGATCGCTGACCAGCACGCTCTGTCGTCCAAGCGCCTCCATAATCGTCCGAATAATAATCGCGCCGGCGGCGATGACTTCTTCACGGTTCCGTTCCAACCCCGGCAGACCTACTCGCTCAGCCTTGGTTCTACTGAGTAGGATGTGTTCAAGTTCTCGAATCGTCTTCAGTTCGAGCACATAGTTGTGGATTCTGGATGGTTCGTACGTCGAAAGCTTCTGGGCCATGGCAGCGAGACTGGTAATCGTACCAGCGGTGCCAACGAACGTCGATTGCCAATAATCGCCCATGTCTGCAACGGCTGCTTTGGTTTCTCGTGCAACCCATTCCCTTGCTTGTCGTACTTCCTCATCAGTCGGAGGATCGTGGCTCAACATGCGCTCACACAGGCGGACGACTCCGATATCGATCGATCGCATGATGGGCTTTTGTCCTGGGCGATCGAAGATGAACTCGGTACTTCCGCCACCGATGTCCACTGCGAGGATGTCTGTCACATCACCCGGTAAACCGGAGCGAATGCCAAGCAAGGTCCGCCGCGCTTCTTTCTCACCTGAAATGACCTCAACAGCGAACCCGGTTTCTCGCTCGACACGTTCAAGAAACTCATCTCGATTCGCTGCATCACGCACCGCGCTTGTCGCTACGACTGCGGATGCTTCGATATGATAGCCGTCGATGACCTTCCGCCATTCTTGTAGACAGTGAATGACCCGATCCACTGCGGCTGGACTCAGGCGCTTGGTCTGATCAACTCCTTCGCCGAGGTGGAGAATGCGCCTATCAGATCGGACTTCTTGAAAAAATTGTCCAGGAGCCAGATCCGCAATCAACAAACGACAGGTGAGGGTACCGATATCGATACCGGCAAATCGTCGCGCGTGCTGACGAGGCTCGGTCATTGCTCGTTCCGAATGTCTTCCATGTCGGCTTCCAGTTTCTTTCGCGACTCCTTGAGTACCCCAACCTCCTTGACGAGACGCACGATCTCAGCGTCATACACGACCCGCTCGGCCGTTTCGCCCCGCTCCTTCATGTCGATTGCTCGCTCGCCGATGTCTTTGTATAGATCTGACAGTTGCTGGTTGAGCTTGCGGAGCTCCAGCCTCATGCGGAGCAATTCCGTCTCCTCTAATGCACGACCGGCAGCATGGACGGTCCCCAGGCGCAGCGTGGCAACCCCGGCTCGCAAGTCATCTTTTAATCGCTGGAGAAATCCCATCGGTGTCCTAGCTTATCGATCCAAGTTCGAGCTTCTTCTCCCATTTCCTCAGCATCGCGTCACGCAACCCTTGATGGGCCGGCTCTTTCAATCCTGGGTCGGATTTCAACAGCGCAAACGCTTCCTGCCTGGCCTGCTGCAGCAGGTCACCGTCTCGCACCAGATTCGCCACGCGAAACTCCGGCATCCCCCATTGGCGCAACCCAAAAAACTCTCCAGGGCCTCTGATCCGCAAATCCTCCTCGGCGATGACAAATCCATCGTTTGACCGGACAAGCGCTTCTATGCGCTCCCTTGCCGAAGACAGGGACTCTCCACTTCCCATGGAACGTCTTCTCAGCTGTGCTCTCCCCACCGTCAGATTCTGAGTCATCAAGAGGCAATAGGATTGCTGGTCGCTCCGCCCCACGCGTCCGCGCAACTGGTGCAGTTGCGCGAGGCCAAACCGCTCGGCATGTTCGATCAAGATGATTGTCGCATTCGACACATCGACTCCGACTTCGATCACCGTGGTCGCGACCAACACCTGGATCGTTCCAGCCTTAAAGTCGGCCATCACCGTTTCTTTTTCGGTCGCTTTCATGCGACCATGCAGCAGTCCGACACGGAACTCGGCAAATTCCCCGTTCTGTAACTGCTCAGCGCCCTGAATCGCGGCCTGGAGGTCGGTCTTTTCCGATTCTTCCACCAGTGGATAGACCACATAGGCTTGTCTTTCGGCACGCAATTCATCGCGCACAATGTGATAGGCTCGCCGCCGCTGCCCTTCATTGAAAAGCAACGTGCGCACCGGCTTGCGTCCTGGCGGCAGGACATCGATCACCGATACATCGAGATCGCCATACACCGTCATGGCCAATGTCCGAGGAATGGGCGTGGCCGTCAAGACAAGCACGTCCGGGTTGTAGCCTTTGTCGATCAATGTCTTTCGCTGCAGGACACCGAACTTGTGCTGCTCATCAACCACCGCCAATCCCAAGTTCTTGAACCGCACCCCCTGTTGAGTCAGGGCATGAGTTCCGATTGCCACCTGAATGTCGCCCGACGCCAGCCGTTCAGCCTGTGTCTTTTTCACCGAAGCTTTCTCTCCCCCGCGCACAAGAATCGTGCGAAGTCCAAGAGCCTCCAACGTTCTAGAAAGATTTCGATGGTGCTGTTCCGCTAGAATCTCGGTCGGCGCCATCAGCGCGGCCTGATAGCCTGAACCACAGGCCATTACCAGCGCATGCAAGGCGACTGCCGTCTTTCCGGACCCCACATCGCCCTGTACCAGGCGATTCATGGGATGCGACGAAATCATGTCCCGAAATATTTCGCGAACGACTCGATCCTGTGCCGCCGTGAGACGAAACGGCAAGAGACGGCCGAGCTGTTGTAAGAGAGCTGTCCGTGGATTGAACCGCAGTTCCTTCGGCTCTTCCTGTACCGATCGATGTCTGGTCGCTAAGGCCAATTGGAGAAGAAGCAGTTCTTGGAACGCCAATCGTCGATGCGCCGGCGTCTTCCCTCGCTCAAGGAGCTGGAGGTCGGTGCCGGTTTTTGGGAAATGCACATCGTGCAAGGCTTCATGGATCGAGATCAGCCGCCGCCGCATCCGAAGAGGCACAGGCAAGTCCTCAACGATCTCAATCCCATGGTCCATCAACAGAGTCTTCACCAACATTCGCATCTGACGAGAGGTCCATCCTTTCGACTCGTGATAGATCGGAACGATTCGACCGACATGCACCGTCGATTCGGTACCTTCCCCGATGATTTCGTATTGCGCCACATCCATTCGCGGAACTATCCATCCCTGTTGCCCTGGAAGCACCCGCCCGCTCATCATCACGCGAGTCCCGACCGTAAGAATCTCCTCCAAATACGGTTGATTGAAGAACACCACCTGCATTCGACCGGACTGATCTTCGATGCCGACTTCCATGACGCTCAATCGCCGATGTCTTGTCCGCTTCGCCTTGCATGTTCCGATCACCCCACAAATCGAGGCGATCATCCCCGGGACGAGATTTCCGATCGGTGTCATGACCGATCGGTCCTCATAGCGCCACGGGATGGTCCAGAGGACATCCTCCACTGTCGTGATATGCAATCGCTGCAAGACATGGGTGCGCTTCGGCCCGACGCCTTTGACGAATCTGATCGGAAGATTCCAGAGATCGGATCTGCCGGCACCCGTCATTTCAGAGTGACCGGGAGGTTGCGCCGGCGAAGCGTTCATCCGAATAGGCTTCGGTTGATCAACCGCTCGAAGCGCCTGAATGAGCACCGCAGCCGCGTGCAATCGTCGACGTTGCTCAGCGAAGGGGAGCGCCGACTGAAAATCGATGAAGAGATCGCGCAATGAAATCAAGCGGGCTTCAATGGCCTTGGGATAGACCTCTTGGCAAAGAGCAGCCAAGACTTGTGAGGAAATATAGGAACTCAGATTTGTGAGGGCCCTGAGGTGGGCGCAATCATCTCGATTCGCAAACTCGATCGGTCGTGCGATGCGATCCAACCACTCCTGAAAAGGCGTGTGTGGACTCGATTCAGTAGGAGTCCGCATATGATCGGATCGTAGCACAGCGTTTCTCACCGCTCAACGCGCCAGTAACCCTCGCATGCGAGCGCACAGCCTGGTTTCACCAGATTGCTTGGTCACATTTGCCTAGGGTGCTACACTCGACCTCAAGCACACATGTATCGTCGCAACATCAGACATATTCTGATACCGCTTGCAGTCGGCCTAGTTTCGGTGATCGGATACAACCTATTCTTGAGGCCTGTCCCGCCGCTACAGTCGGTGCAGCTCACAGAAACCATCGAGCCGATAGCTTCTCCTCCCGCTCCGCCGCAGCCGAGCTCGTCCGGAGGCGAGGAGAAATCTGTTCGCGTACTCGATCAAAGCGTGGTGCCGCCTAGCCCTCACGAGGGCCTCCTGGAAGCCATTCGCGATGAGATCGAAAAACATAACTTGTCCCTCGCCGAAACGAAACTGAAAGAGCTCCCTTCGGCTGTCCTGTCGGACGCAAACACCAAGCCCTTTGTCGCAACTCTGTGGAACAATCTCGGATTGCATCAGGAACGACTCGATGGCACTCAGCTTTCAGTCAAAGCGTTCAAGCGAGCTGCGGATCTTGACGACTCGAATCCCGTGATCCTCATGAATCTTGCCCATGCCTATTGGGAACAGCGAGACCGCGAACTGAATGCAGAATTCCTGATGAAATTGATGAAGGTAGCCCCCGAGGAACCGTTTCCCCATCTAGCCATGGCCGACTTATTACAAGAACAAGATGAACTGCAGGAAGCCGCGAAACACTTGGATCAAGCAGCCGGCCGAGCAAGGCATGACCCGAAATTGCAGTCATATCTGACCGCCGTCACAACGAAGGTTCGTCGCACTCAGTCGGTTGAATCCCGCATGACTGCGAGAAGCAGTACGCACTTTGTCGTGAAGTTCGATGGTGAGGAAGACCAAAGCACCTGGACCTCAGTCCTGGAGATTCTTGAAGAAGCCTATCGAGAGATTGGACAGAAGTTCGGGCATTTCCCCTCGAAACCAATCATGGTCGTCCTCCATGCAAAGGATTCGTTTCAACAGGCGACCGGAGGCCCGGCTTGGGCCGATGGCCTCTATGACGCGACTCTTGGACGCATCCAGATTCCCACTCAAGGGGCGACCACGGATCGGAAGTGGTTGGCAAGCGTGCTCCGTCACGAGTATGTCCACGCTCTGCTCCACGATCGTTTGGCAGCAAGCGGCGGGGCGATGCCGACCTGGTTGAACGAAGGCCTTGCTATGCAGTTAGCCGGAGATGCATGGCCAGAGCTTGATCAGGCCATGCAGGGAGATCTGAAGGTCATTCCTTTAACCTATCTGGAAGGCTCGTGGGGTGCATTGTCGGCCAGTACGTCGACAGTGGCTTACTTAGAGGCTAATTCGGCAACCGGTTACTTGATTGAGCGATGGGGGATGGTCGGCGTCGATGAATTGCTGAAGGCTTTACAAGCCAAGTCGACCATGGCTGCTGCACTTCAGAACAAGCTGTTTGTCTCCTACGATCAGTTCCACCAACAGTGGCTCGAGAGCTTCGAGCGAAGCCGGTCGTAACTATCTTCTGCTTAGATTGATCCCGCTGCGGACGCTTCTTGCGGTAGATCGGGCCAGGCGGGAAGTATATCGGCCTGATCGCCATGCGACTGCGCAGCCTCTTCATCGGTTCCCAATTGAGAGAGCTGATCTTCCCACAGCACTTTCTTTCCGCTGGGATCATACATGCGAATTCTGAAGTTGAAGGTGTGGGAATTCGCGGGTAGAATGCTGTCCGGCTGGATTGATCGACTCGCAATCGGCTGAGCTCGCGGAATTCGTGTACGGACGGTCGTAAACTCGTCCTCCCACACAAGCACGCCTGTCGCCGCGTCCATTGCGCGCAATAAAAACACCGGCTGTTCCGTAGTCGCTTCAACAAATTGTACCCAGGTAACGTTTGCTCGCCGCGGCAGTGCGACTGATACGGCCTTTCCCCCTGCCTTCCAGTCGGGTTGCACAAGATTGAGGCGGCCTTCCCATTGGAACACTCCAGTATTTGCATCGTATACCCGCAGCACGAAATTGGAGAGATCGGTTGCGCCACGGCCGACTCCACCCGCAAAAATCCGAGGCCCGCGGTTCGATGTCGCACCATCGCTTTCCTTGACGGCTAGTTCATAGATTTCATTGGACAAGATGTCGCCCGATTCAGCGTCATACACCTTAACCGCGATCGTTGAGACGGTGCCGATTTGGTACCCGAACCCTGCAGCTACAATCTCCCGCTTGTCTTCTGTCCCGATTTCGCCCCACGCATGGCCGATAGAAAATGAGAGACACAAGGCGAGTGAGACGATCCAGCTCAGAATCTGCGAGGAGTTATGGTAATCACGGCCCCGCAGTTGATCCGTCACATGGACTAGACCGGAAAAACTCGGCAACAGGTCCCATCTGCGTAACATAAACCCTCCTCAAAAGTTGAACGCATTCTGAAAGAGGGTTGGTCGTTCGTAAATTCCTCGCTGTAGGAAGAATCCCCTCGGAGGAGGGGGCTCGAAGAAGAAAGGAACCGCTTACGTCAGTTCTGCCGACGGAGGGGCGCGGTTTGACCAAACCATCGATACCGATGACGTGCAGTCACGCGATAACCCCATTCGGTCAGCCGCTTGGCAGGGGGGAACCGTAACCACCACAGGAGAAGCCTCCCACTTGGGAGGTCGGGGACAAGCGGGAGAAATGCGTCGAGCCCCTGGAGCACTTCTCCTGAGGGTTGAATCAGAAAAGCCGCATCAGGACGGCCAGAACGATAGTTCGGCCCCAAAATCCTCTTTGCCTCTTCGCTCTGATACGCAAGGAATCTCACGTCTGATTCTGCTTGCACAACTCTTAGCGCTTCAAGTTTCTGTTTTGTGGACACGCACAATCGGCATTCCCCATCGTAGATCAGTAGGCGGACTTGCGTGGAGGACCGGCCAGGAATCTGTTCCTTGATCTCCATGGTGCAGCAGGTTAGCACTTTCAGACCGAACGCAACAAGGCAACCATTGCCGACGTTTTCCGCTACAGTCTATATAGCCAAGCCCTCAATTACTGATGGACATTGACGGTGGACTTTGCGATCATGGGGCATGAGATGCTCATCAGATTTGCGCCAACGGGTCGTGGATTTTGTCCGGAGTGGTGGCAGCAAGGCCGAGGCGGCTCGGCGATTCAAGGTGGGCGAGGCCAGCGTCTACCGCTGGCTCAAGCCCGGCGGCCTAGCATACAAGCGTCCCGGCCCACAACGACCCCACAAACTGGATTGGGACGCCTTGCGTCGTCATGTGGAAGTCCATCCCGATCGGACACAAGCGGAGCGAGCACGGCATTTCCAGGTGTCCCGGCATTGCATCTGGAACGCACTCCACAAACTGGCGTTGACCCATAAAAAAAAGGATCGGGTACCAGGAGCGCGATCCGCAGCAACGGAAACAATTCCTGCGCCTGCGCGAGCGGTTCTTTCGCCGTGGCAAACGACCCGTCCATATCGATGAATGCGGGTTTGCGTCGTCGACGGCGCGGCGGTATGGGTACGCACCGAAGGGTCACCGCGTGGACGGCCTGGTCTCCGGGCAGCGCCGGCCACGGACCTCGCTGATTGCGGCCCGTATGGATGGGCGATTCGAAGAACCACTGCTGTTTGAGGGGACGTGCGATACGGTGGTCTTCAACACCTGGCTCAAGACGAGGCTGTGCCCGCGTCTCAATGCCCAGCACCTCGTGATCATGGACAACGCGGCCTTTCACACATCGTCGGAGACGGCGGCGCTCATCGAGGCCACCGGCGCCACGCTGCTGTTCCTGCCGCCGTACTCTCCCGACTTTAACCCGATCGAACAGGACTTCGCTGCCCTCAAGAAACGCAGGGAATACCATGAAACCGCTACCCTCGATCAGATCGTGAAGGCCTATTCATAACTATGGGCTTAGCTATAGTCTTTAGATGAAACAAACCGCCTTGCTGAATCTGCTGATAGGCACCCTTGTCGTCGAGACGGGATTTTTCCTACTGGGCAACGACACATCCACAAGACCAGGTATGGCTTGGAGAATCGGCTTTTTCATTCTCGTGCCTCTGGCACTCGCGGTATTGATTTGGCTTTGCTTCCGATGGGCTGCCATGGCTTGTGTGTTCTACGCCACGATCGGATTGGCACTGGACATGGCGACAATCATTCAGATTCTGACAAAAGATTCCGAGGTGGGGGCATCCTTGATAGCCAACGTTGTCAGCGGGCTCTTCTACTTCCTCTTGATTGTATTCGGCGGACGGTCGTTTTTGGATGTGGGCCATGGGCCGACGCCTCGAGAATCCCGCCCTCCCAATCCTCCGTCCCCTTCTTGATGGGAAGCGATTTGACTGCAACGAATCCGGCATCTTTCAACCACTTGACTGTCTCCGAGGCTGAATAGGTATTTCCGCCTTCCGTAAACAATAACATCGACACAGCAAATAAACTTGCTTCGACTGGGTACAAACCTTCGCGATCGTGGAGAAATGCGTCTTGGATGATAAATCGACCACCGGGCGTTAATGAGGCCAAGGCCCGGCGAAAGATAGTCTGATTCTCCTCGGGCGAATAAATATGCAGTACATTCGAGTACCAGATCACATCGTACATACCAGGAATTGGTTCCTTGGAGAAATCGAGCGGAAGATATGAGAGTCGCCGCCTCGCTTTGTGTGTGCCGGCGATTTCTTTGGCGACCTCAAGAGCGGGTTCTCGATCACAGACGGTCGCGTGAAGTGTTGGGTTCCTGGCGAGAAACGCCATCGCGTAGGTGCCTGGCCCTCCACCGAGGTCCAGTAGTGTTTTCGCGCGACCCATGTCAACTTGCGCAGCAATCGCCGGGGCAATCTCCAAGGTCCTATGGTGCATGGCCCACGTGAATTGTCGGCGGTAGTCCGGACTGTCGGGAACATCATGGTCGATCGGCAAGCCGCTCCGCACGGATTCCAACAGTCGTACCCAGTCCACCCAATGGCGTTCGATTAAATTCAAATAGCCACCTCGATATGCGCGATGGTCGGCATTCAGCGCTGTTGCCCCAAGCCGGCTATTCTTATAGCTGATTCCTCTTTTCTGTAATATCCCGACCGCTGCAAGATTCCGACAGAGGATGCTCAAACCCCTTTCGCTGACCTTGAGTTCCTTGGCAAGATCAGGGATCACCCACGATCGGTCGCCGACAGTTGTAAAGAGATCCAGCTCCAGCGCGGCCAACAACACCCGCGGCAATCGATAGGCTGAGACAGCGTCCCGAAATTCGTCGAATGTCGTGATTGGTTGGGTCACGATACGTTTCCGATTTGGCGACAGCACCACCGCAGGAGGTCTTCTACCTTAGCGCGATTCTCCAGATCGACGGGCCGTGCAAACGTGACCGCCACGAACTCATCGGTCATTTCGGTGTCTTCAACAAACCCGGACTGAAGCAGAATCGCGCGATATTTGGAAACAGCGGGCTGAAGGAAGTACTTGGCCTGTTTCGCGACTTCATCGGTTCCTAAATCCTCCGGCGTTCCTTCCGACATGAGCGCGATAACCTCGTCCATCGCCACCCCATACTGGCAAAGGACCTTCCCATCCGGCCTGACTTCTAAGAGCCAGCCGTCTCCACCAAGATCCATGACGAGCGGACCGTTGGGTTCCAATTCGTAGAACTGGGGGAAAGCCCGCATCAGGTCAGCACGAAGCTGGGTCCATGCTGAGGAAGCCGGCTCGGTCATGCCTGTATCCCTCGACGAGGCCGCGACTGATACCAATCGGGGAGGCGGGCACGAAGTGTTTTGAGGCGTTGTGTGTTTTCTTCCAGTTTCGGCAGGCGATACTTACGATCCATGTCCACCACCTGTTCGAGAAGCTCTGCTGCATCCTGCAAGCGCCCCATTTCCTCATAACATTGAGCCAGCACGTATCTGGCTCCACCGGCACGAAGCTCATCGCGTAATCGCTCGGCGACCGATTGGCTGGTCTGGCAACAGGCAATGGCTTCATCGTAGCGCTTTTGTACCAAGAACGTGCGGCCTATCATGCGCCAGGCGTCCGCGACACCACCCAGATTACTCAGCCGACGCATTAACTCCAACGACCGTTCGTAAAACTGAATCGCCTCTTCAAACTGGCCGGTTTCACGAGCCACCAAACCAAGGTCCGAAAACAGGACGGCCTGGGCCGGTTCATCATGCGTCTTGGTCATGAGGTCGAGGGCCTCCAAATAATAGGCCCGTGCCCGATCCCATTCCCCGGCATCGGCCCGGAGATTCCCCAAATTTGCCAGCGTCGTCCCGATTCCCTTTTCGTCACCGAGGACTGTTTGCAGTTCCAAGACCTCCTGATAATGTGCCTGCGCAAAATCCCGCCGTCCGCTGACGGCACAGATGTTACCCAGGTTACCAAGGGTGGCGACCAGAGCCCGTTGATCACCGCTCAGCCGATCATACTCTAAGGCCTTGGCGTAACAGGTATAGGCCTCCGTGTAGTATCCTCGTGAGAAGTGCTCGTTGCCTTGTCGATTCAATTCTTCGGATAGGCTGTTACGCAATGTCATGACGTCACTGACAAGAGCTGTTCCACCTGCTGCTTGCCACCGATAAGGATGGAGCTGCCGTCTCCGACCAGCAGACTATCGAAGTTGTATTTCAGAAGACGGCGAAGTCCCTCTCTGGCCTTTGCGAGGTCTGCATACTTTTCCCCAGGGAGCATGCGCAGGGCCCCTGGCGGTTTGCCGATCAACGCATCTCCTACGACCAGCACACCTCGCCCCCGTTCGATAAACAACGCGGATTCTCCCGGAGACTTCTGATCCTTCAGATGGATAGCCCAAATCCCACCAGGTAATAACCCACCGTCTTTGTAGGTCGTCGTTGGTTTCACATCCATCTGGGCGGCATCAGCTTCCGGCACTCGCAGCTGACACTTGAGCTCTGCCTGATAGGCTGCAGCCTCCCGGACATGATCTCGGTTCGTGATGATGATGTAGTCGATCGGCTCATGTCGGCGGACGACCGCTCTCGCTTCGGCCGTCATCGGAGGTGGGTCTACCAAGATCTTATGTTCCCCGCTCACTAGAAGTAAGCCGTTGAAGTCGAGCTGCTTCTCGTCGGAGAACCATGACCATTGCCAGATGTCGGGCAAGATTTGTTTCATAGCAGGGATCGACGGCTTATCATCGAGAATTCATGACACTACAGAAATCACAGAGCCGCGATGGCGCCCTTGATTGTCCTGGCGACCTTCGTCCGGATACTCGTGTCGTTAGGCAAGTCGATCATGTCGTCTTCCGGCACAGTGATAAATTTACGATTTGAACCTTTCGTCAGCGAAATCAAGAACATGCTGTTCGAGGGTGTGACAGGAATCACGACTTGGATGGACCCGTCAATTTCCTGTACCACTTCCAGAAATTTTTGTTTCCCTTCCTCCATCTCATCCATCGCTTCTTTGTCTCCTCACCATTTCATTCCTCCACTCCCCGCAGGTCGATAGGCGAGGTTTCTCCCCTGGGCGCATCGACCGAGCACCGACCTCATCTTCATACTGCAATCAATTCCCGCGTGCGCAGGCGGCGAGCAAGGAGAAATCTCGGCTGTCGACCTGTTACATCCTATTGTCGCCCGCCAACAGCTTCTCAACCTCTGCAACAATCACGTCGGCTCCCGCCAAGTCCATATTGCCGACTCGCTGCCAGCGGATGACTCCATTTTGGTCGATCACGTACACATTTGGGATAAACTTTCCCCCACCGTACAGTTTATCCGTCACCTTCGCTGGATCTAACAGGTAGGGATACGTGATCTTGACCGGGAAACCAGATAAGAATTCTCCGACCTCCCGTTTCGCATTGCCCGATGAATTGACACCCAACACCGCCACGTTCCTGCCTTGCGTAGACTCATGGACCTTCTGCAAGGCGGTCCCCTGTATCATGCAAGGCTCACAGATGTGAAAGAGTCCCAGCACCACAACTTTACCTTTATAGGACTGGAGCGATACGGTTTCACCGGTGATAGCAGTAAGGGCGAAGGATGGGGCATTCTCTCCTACCTTGAATAATCCCGCCGCGGAAACCGGTGCCGTAGACAGTACTGAGAAGACCAGCAACCCAAACGCCAGTATCAGTCGTCTCATCACGACCTCCTCTTCAACGAACACTCATGATCTCACAAACGCTCGACCATGATGCTTGTCGTCATAGTACAACCGTTACCGCTGCTCGAACAATCAGCCATTGGATGTAGCATCCTACCATGGCAATTTTTTGAGCAGCAACCGTACGCAGAGGGAAAACTAATCTTCGGCAGGGCCTTCACGCTGGTTCAACATATCCTCGAGTTGTTCCTTGGTCCTACCCCCAAATCGAACGAACTCGAGTCCAAATCGATCATCATTCTTCCAGCGGACGACGGCACGGGTGATGACAATCGGAGGCCTAGCCTCAGGAGCTTGTACACGGAGACTTAGACCGGCTCCGATAGGGGGCTGCGCATGACTCTGGATTTCACATCCGGCAATCGTGAGATTGGTCACCGTTCCATGGCCTGATCCCTCATCCCCCGTGAAGAAAGCGGGATAGTCGACCGGCACTCGACGTCTACCTCGTGGCTGCAGCGCGTTCTTGTCGTCTTTCTCTGGAGGCGTCATGCCTTCCGCACAGAAATCACTCAGTGCGCTGATTCGAACAAGCCCAGTTGAAGCTCTTCTGCGCGGGTAAATGGGATGGGATAGCGCTCCGTAAAACAGGCCGTACAGTATTGACTGGGCGTCCTTGGAGCGGATTTCAACATGCCGTCAAGGCTGAGATACGCCAAACTGTCGGCGGTGATGTACTTGCGGATTTCTTCCGTTGAGTGATCGGAGGCGATCAGCTCTTTTTTCGTCGGTGTGTCGATTCCGTAAAAGCAGGGCGAGATGATCGGCGGTGAGCTGATCCGCATGTGGACTTCTTTCGCCCCTGCCTGTCGGATCATCTTGACGATCTTGCGGCTCGTCGTGCCACGAACCAACGAATCGTCGACGACGACCACCCGTTTCCCATCCAGCAATTCGGGCATTGCATTCAGCTTCACCTTGACACCGAAGTGGCGAATCGATTGTTCCGGCTCGATGAAGGTCCGCCCGACATAGTGGTTGCGGATCAACCCCGTTTCAAACCGGATTCCCGCCCCTTCGGAATAGCCAAGCGCGGCCGGCACACCGGAGTCGGGAACGGGAATAACGACATCGGCTGGTACCCACGACTCCTCAGCTAACTGCCTTCCTAGCGCCTTGCGTGTAGCATAGACGGCATTTGCCCCAAAGATTCGACTGTCAGGCCTGGAAAAATAGACATATTCGAACACACACATGGCCGGATCCTTCTTCGGAAACGGATGGTGGCTGTCGAGCCCTTGATCGCTGATGACAATCAGTTCGCCCGGCTCCACCTCTCGAACATACTCGGCATCGAGCAAGTCAAACGCGCAGGTCTCGGAGGCCACAATCCAACTGCTGCGCAAGCGTCCGATGCACAGCGGCCTGAGGCCGTAGGGATCACGAGCGGCGATAAGACCGTTGTCGGTCATCAACACCACCGAGAACGCGCCTCGTACCTGACTCAAAGCATCGATGATCCGTGCGAGAAAAGAGTTTGCTCGCGAGTGTGCGATGAGGTGGATAATGACCTCGCTGTCGGATGTGGACTGGAAGATCGCCCCGTAGGCTTCCAATTCGTGCCGGAGCATCTGCGCATTGATGAGATTGCCGTTGTGAGCCAAGGCCAAATTCCCGAGCGCGAAATTCACGGTCAACGGCTGAACATTCTTCAAATCGTGGCCCCCGGTAGTGGAGTAACGATTGTGACCGATGGCCATATGGCCGGGCAGTTTCTCCAGCACCGATTTGTGAAAAATGTCGGCGACCAGGCCCATGCCTTTCTGCATGAAGAATTGGTCGCCGTCTCCCGCCACGATCCCGGACGCCTCCTGTCCACGGTGCTGCAGCGCGTACAGTCCAAGGTACGTCAGATTAGCGGCTTCTTCATGGCCGTAGACACCGAACACAGCACATTCGTCGTGAAATTTATCGGGCGAGGCGATCGGCAGTTCTTTGATCATGATTCTTCGCAGTCCACAAAACTAGACTTGATTCAGCGCTCGCTCCAAAGAAAAAACCCATCGATCGTGCAACATCGCCACAGGTTGATCGATCATTGGTTCAGTCGAACCCTCGTCTCCCACAGACACGATCAGCCGTCCGCCGGTGACGGTTCCCATTATTTCAACCGGGACACCGAAACGCCTCGCATGATTGAGAATGGGCTGACGATGGGCAGGCTTTGCAGAAACCACCACTCGCGACTGACTCTCGCCGAAAAGCACGGCGTCTTTTCGGAGCCGGCCTCTGGTCAATCTTACCACAGCACCCAGAGCCCGATCAGGTCCGGAGATACAGCTTTCCGCCAATGCAACGGCGACACCACCTTCCGAGCAATCGTGTGCGGACTGCAGCAGCCCATCACGAATCAGCGATAGCAGGCAATCATGGAGAGCCTTTTCCGTATTTAGATTCAAATAAGGTGGCGATCCCTGTTCGCGAGCATGAGCGACCTTGAGATACTCCGATCCACCCAAATCCTCGCGTGAGGAGCCTAATAGGATAATATCGTCGCCTTCCTGCTTAAACCACTGGGTCATCGCCCGTTCAACGTCATCGATCAGCCCGACCATGCCCAGCATGGGGGTTGGGTAAATAGAGAGCCCATTGGTTTCGTTGTAAAAGCTGACATTCCCGCTCACGATGGGGATTTGAAAATGCTCGCAGGCATCTTTCATCCCTTCGATCGCCATGGCGAACTGCCACATGATATCCGGCCGCTCCGGGTTGCCGAAATTGAGGCAATCCGTCAGACCGATCGGCACGGCACCAGAACAGACAAGATTTCGTGCCGCCTCGGCCACGGCCAACCGGGCTCCTTCATAGGGATTCAACAGGCAATAGCGGCTGTTGCAATCCACCGTCATTGCCACAGCCTTCTTCGTGCCCTTGATGCGCACCACCGCCGCATCGGACCCCGGTCGTACCATGGTGTTCGTCCGCACCATATGGTCGTACTGCTCGTACACCCACTGCTTGCTGGCGATCGTCGGAGCCTCCAGCAAGGCTAGCAATGCTACATTCGCATCTTTCACATCGGAAATGGCGTCGTAGTTCAGGTTCGTCAGCATATCTTGATAGGCCGGCGGCTGGTAGGGCCGTTCATATCGAGGCCCGTCGTCAGCCAATGCCTTCGCCGGAATCTCTGCGACAACCTTGCCCTGATCCAGGACACGCAAGATACCATCGGCCGTCACTTTCCCGACCACGGCGACATCCAGATCCCACTTCCGGCAAATCTCGAGGCATTCGTCTTCCTTGCCGGCTTTCGCCACCATCAACATACGCTCTTGAGATTCAGACAACATGATCTCATAGGGCGTCATACCAGCCTCACGCCGAGGTACGACGGTGAGATCCAACTCGATCCCATTGCCGGCGCGGGAGGCCATTTCGCAGGAAGAACTCGTCAGCCCCGCAGCACCCATATCTTGAATCCCGACGAGCAGATCGCGTTCCATCAGTTCGAGACAGGCTTCCAGCAACAATTTCTCCGTGAAGGGATCACCGACTTGGACGGTCGGCCGCTTCTGTTCTGATTGATCATCGAACGAATCGGACGCCATCGTTGCCCCATGAATCCCGTCGCGACCCGTCTTTGAGCCGAAATAGATCACGGGATTCCCGACGCCGGCAGCCGTGCCACGGAATATCTTGTCCTGACGGGCAAGACCGAGACAAAACACATTGACCAGCGGATTGAGGGCATAAATGTCATTGAAGACGATCTCGCCTCCCACGGTCGGAACTCCCATGCAGTTACCGTAGCCCGCAATGCCGGAGACGACCCCTTTCATGAGATGGCGATTCTTGGGCGAGTGCAATTCTCCAAATCGCAGTGAATCGAGCAGCGCGACCGGCCTCGCCCCCATGGTAAAGATGTCACGCAAAATTCCACCGACTCCCGTGGCAGCGCCCTGATAGGGCTCGATGAACGACGGATGGTTGTGCGATTCCATTTTGAAGACCACGCACAGCCCGTCGCCGATATCGACTGCTCCCGCATTTTCGCCCGGCCCTTGCACGACACGAGGCCCGGTCGTCGGCAGTTTCTTCAGGTGCACACGCGAACTCTTGTAGGAGCAGTGCTCGGACCACATCACAGAGAACATGCCGAGCTCCGTCAGGTTGGGCTCACGCCCCAGGATGTCGACGATTTGTTGATATTCATCGCCCGTCAGATTGTGCTGGGCGATGAGGTCCTTTGTGATGAGCGGCATACCGGCCTGCATTACGACGTCGCGGTCACAGCGAGAAAGACTTCCACGGGATATTCCGATCTATAGACTGTTCAGTGCCAGAAGACGCATACGGCAGTCTCAAACGTTGCGCAGCATGACCGGCGAGGCACGAGATCTCGCGCCTCGCCGCTGAGTTGACTTGAGATAGTAAAACCCAGTTTGTCTACTGTACTTCCACCTTAATGGCTGATTCAGCGGCTAAGGTTTCGTGGTCCTTATCTGCCGCCACGAGCTTAATCTCACGGGTCCCGGGTGGCATTCCCTTGACCGTCCCTTTCCATCCCTTCTGATATTCCCCATCTACGAAACAATGGACATGCGTCGCCTTGCTGCCCTTTGTCAGTTCATACTTCACTTCAACATCACCGCCCTTCAAGAGAGCCCCCTGTGTCGGACTGATTATCTTTACCTGACTGCCGTCATCTTCCGCAGCCCAAACATTGACACCAGCACCCAAGGTCAACAAACCAACTGCCGCCAATACTGCACCTACTCGTCCCATCGCGACCCTCCTCATTGTGAAAGAAATGTAAGACTGATGCGCACGAACCGACGCAATACTTTACCGCGACCACTTTCCATCTTCAATCCTCTCCACTGAGACTACAGATCCCAGCATAACCCACCGACGATTTCAACATCGATTGGTCCAGATGAAACAACAAGGCGTCCCCTTCGATAACGGCTTTGCTGTACGCAGGACGCTGTATCGCAAGCCGATCTGCGCCGCACATAACCTTTCGTCCCACTCACCGGCACCGTTCAAATCGTCTACGACTCGCGGTGCTCTTCCAACAGCTGACTGTGGCACAGTTATCTTCGCGAGATATCCCAGCGCACTCTTGTCCTATACAGCTTGTGCAGGGTGGATCGGTGAACAGATCGCAGGAATAGCCCCGCCCGTGCCAGTCTTGAACGACCTGGATGGTTGGGAGACACTGGGAATTTCCGAGGGGTGAGATAGGAAATTGAAGAAACACAGTAATGGATATGATCCCTGTTCGGCTGTCTCGTGCGCCGCACCATTCAGAGATCATTATAGCGAGACGAGCAAGGCTGTGTCCTCGAGCAGCTCACCGATACACTTCCTTTCGATCGTCGATCTTCACCACAAGGACGATCAGTTCCTTATCCTTAATCGTGTAGATGATCCGGTAGCTGCCTTCTCGTATACGGTAAAGATTGGTTTCTCCGGCGAGTTTCTGGATGCCCTGGGGACGAGGATT
Source organism: Nitrospira sp. (assembly GCA_029194665.1). Taxonomy (NCBI): domain Bacteria; kingdom Pseudomonadati; phylum Nitrospirota; class Nitrospiria; order Nitrospirales; family Nitrospiraceae; genus Nitrospira; species Nitrospira sp. Next base: position 390,468 of record JARFXO010000005.1, read on the forward strand.
GTATTGCAGGGCTTTCAGGCGGGTGATGATTCGCTTCTGAGCCGCTTCGGCGAGCGCTTTGAGTTGACGTTCCGCAGGCGGGGCGAGAAGGACCGAGTAGGTCATGGAAGCTTAGAAGCCGAGATCCTTCAAAATCGCCTCCAGCGGCTTGGCGCTTTTCTTTTTCGTTTCAGCGAGTGCTGCCCGGGCATCGGCAAGATCTATCCGATCTTCTAATTCCTCCAAGAGGCGCAAGTCGTCGATCGGGACCACGGCGGCAATTTCTTTCCCGCGCCGCCGAACCACGACCCGCTCCTTTCCATACGCCGCACGATTGATCGTATCCGCAAAACCTTGTCGGGCCTTACTAGCAGGAAGATGTGCCATGGGTTCCTTCTTTGAAAGACATCCCCTATGTACTGAATGTACGAACTGTGCAAATTGTACTGTAGAGTCTCTTAGGCGGTCAAGGAGGGAAGTGGTAACAGTGTGAGCTTGGAGGGGACACGAACTCTTTTGTTGTGAGGTGGGGGAACTCTGGTTCTGAGTCAAGCCGAGGAACTCGTCCAAACCGTCGGGTTGCGGACTCTCGATGCCTTACATGTGGCGTCGGTTCTTACCTTCCAAGCGGCATCCGGTCTCGCGATTCCATTCATCACCGCCGATCTTCGGCAGCGGGACGCTGGAGAAAGGCTTGCCCTCAACCTGGTCTGAGTTGAGTAACCCCGCCGGCTGCCACTACAAAGCATGCCCCGCCTTTTTGTTCTTCCAGAAGGGGCTGAAATCACTCCCGCTGTTTGTGGTGGATTCACGCAGCCAGATCACGACACACACGAGATGCTTCCAGAAACGTTTTGGGGTGATACTTGTCGAATATTTCTTGTCGGACGATAAGCGGATGATAGCGGCGTGCTGGTTCCGCCTTTGAATCGTCTTCACACCACTGCTTCAAGCGCTCCCATTTTTGGACATCATCCAGGTCTTCACGCCCTTTAGTCTCAACAATCCAGTAGTCGGACTCGGTCTCCTTCACAACGAAATCCGGATAGTAGTTGCCGATACTCCCATCGGCCGTCCGATACTCAATTTTAAGGCTCAGACCGCCAGCTGCTTCAATTTCTCGCCGCAACGGACCGTTCTTTAAAGATGACAGTACCAGTTTGTTGTCGCCTCAGATGAGCTTGTTGGTCCAGCCGTGAGATTGACGCCGGGTTATTGCGTCAGCGGCAAAGAGCTTCTGGCCATTGAGATGCACGCGCGGTTCGTCGATCTGCTCAATGGACTGAAACGGTAAGACAACATTGGTCACTTCACTGCTCTTGCCATGCCAGAGCAGTTCCATTTCTGGCGCAGGAGAAAAAAGCAGAAGTCTGTATTTCGATGGGAGAGGCTCTCCTCGGTCGATCAATTCCTTGATCTGTTGCTTTTTCTGGTCACTTAGATCGAGCCGATGCCCATTAGACGGGAAAGCAGCTTCGTCGTTCGTTGACGTGTCAAGGATGCTGGCAGCGCGGCGGGCCTTCATGCTGCCCGTGCACTACCCAAACTTCATGCCGACGCGGCTATTTTTGAAAAGTGCAAGCGCTTGTGTGGTGGTGTACTGATGCCCCCAATATGCATTACGCGGCTCGGTAAAGAATACCGGCCACTAGGAAAAAGGAAACCCTGGCAGGAGTGATGAGAATTGAACCCGTCGCAACGGCGTAACCGGCGAGAGTCTTTTGAGGACGCTGGCAAATCACTTCACCCAACAGAACATGAGATCTTGGATGGATCGCCAAGGTTCCTCGCTCCCTCCCTCACCCCACACCAAAGATTGTGTGCAGCGAAGCGTTGGGCGCCTCGTAAGACGCCATCCCGCGCCTGCGCCGATTCATCCTCGATCTCGCTGTGCGGGGCAAGCTTGTTGAGCAAGATCCGAGGGACGAACCGGTGTCAGAACTGCTGAAGAATATTCAAGTGGAGAAGGAACGGTTAGTGAAGACCAAGGAACTCAGGAAGGAAAAGCCTTTTCCGAGAGTTGAAGACGACGAGATTTCATTTGCCTGACAATAACTTCACTTACATCGACGTGACTGCGATTAACAAGGAGGTCGGTTGCATTGCCGACCCGAAGATACTGTCAGCAAGCGATGCCCCCAGCCGAGCACGTAAAGTGGTGAGGACAGGCGATGTCCTATACTTCTGCGTCAGACCTTATCTTCTGAACATCGCAGTCATTGAGAACGACATTATTCCGTCGCCTATCGCAAGCACCGCGTTTGTGCTCCTCAACGGATTTGGTTTGGTGCTCTCAAAATATCTTTGGATCGCACTGCGAAGTCCGTTCATGGTTGAGTGTGTCGAGGGCAAGATGCGCGGCCTATCCCGCGATAAACGATTCAGACTTTGCCCAACTCCCGTTGCCCCTTCCACCCCTCGCCGAACAGCACCGCATCGTCGCCAAGGTCGATGAACTGATGGCAATCTGCGACAAGCTCGAAGCGCAGCTCACCACGACCCACACCGACAGCCGCCGCCTCCTCGAAGCCGTGCTGCACGAGGCGCTGGCTCCGGCGGTGGCGAGTTGAGGGGTACGCTGAGCGCCTGCTGGTTATTGTTGCAATGATGGTAAAGTTGCGGTACATGGACATAGGCTATGTTCGCGAGGGAGGTGAATCGTGAGACAGGTCATCATTTATCGTGGGGAGGATGACTATTGGGTGGCCGAGTGTCCAAGTCTGCCTGGCTGCTTAAGCCAAGGGAGGACCAAGGAGGATGCTGTAACAAACATCCGTGAGGCCATTCGTGGTTACGTTGCTGCGTTAGAGGAAGACAAGCTCGCCGTACCTGAAGAGCGCTTTGATGCGGTGCTGATAGCGGTATGAGCAAACTGCCGAGTATCTCGGGGCGAGCCTGTATTAAGGCGCTGGAGCGGGCGAGGTTCACAGTCCGGCGACAGGAAGGCAGCCATGTGATTCTTCGGCGCGATCAACCGTTCGGCCAACTCGTTGTCCCTGACCATAAAGAGCTGGACCGAGGGACGCTTCGTGCGATTATTCGTCAGGCCGATCTCACGGTGGAGGAGTTCCTTGGGTTGCTATAGGAAAACGCTTCTCGCGACCAGCGTTTCCTTTTCTTCTCGACCGATCCCGGCTTTTGTTCCAAATCTCGCTACCAGGCGTTTCTCAACATACTCTCTCTCCACAATTCGCCTCTAGCAAAAGGGTCGAACATCTTTGTCTGGTAAGCAACGCTCGATGTAGGACGCACCCCTACGCATCCGACTCAACTTGTGCGTCTCACCAGCCTCGCGTCTGTTCTGTTCATCCCCTCGCGCATCCGCTACAATGCAGGCATCGGGAACAACCGGCTACGCTGCGGCGGATCGTGAGAGAAACGAAAGGAGAAGCGATGCAGCGGGAGTATGAGCCACTGATGCAGGAGTTTCTTCGGTTGTTGCGGGAGGAATTCGGCGAGCGGGTGCGGTCTCTGCTGGTGTTCGGTTCGGTGGCGCGGGGAACCGCACGTCCGGACAGCGACGTGGATGTGTGCGTGGTCATCCGCGAGTTGCCGGTGAGCCGGTATCGGCGTCATCAGCTTTTAAGTCCGGTGTTGGAACGACTCCGACAGGGCGCCGCATACGAGGAACTGACTCGACGCGGGTATATGCCGGATATAGCGGCCATTCTCTACACCCCTGAAGAGTTTCAGAAGACCAAGCCGATCTTCCTGGATCTGGTGGAGGATGCGGTGGTGCTCCATGACGACGGGACCGTCAGGACAAAGCTGGATCAGCTCCGCGCGCGGATGAAGACGTTGGGCTCTCAAAAGATCGTTCTCGACGACGGCAGCTACTATTGGTTGTTGAAACCGGGGCTGCGGTTCGGCGAGGTGATCGAGTTATGACGAACCGCGAGTTCGGACGCGCCTAAATCGAGGATGCTCGCGTCATTCTCGCCGAAGCGGATGCGTCCCTGGAACGAGGCCACTTCCATCGCACCGTCAGAAAATGCCAGGAGTCCGTCGAAATGGCGCTGAAAGGGCTGCTGCGGGTGGCGGGGATTGAATACCCGAAAGCTCATCGGGTAGGCCGCGTGCTCGTAGAGTCGGCTGTGTCTCAGGTCGTTCCTGCAGAACGGCTTCGTGATATCGTGCGCATTGCTGATGAATTGGCCGATGCGCGAGAGGACGCCTTTTATGGGTCTGAGGAACAGTCTGCTGCGGAGCTGTTTTCCCGAGAGGATGCCGTCGATGCCCTTTCGAACGCCAGAGCGGTCGAGACCTTTGTTGCGGATTTGCTTCAGCGGTATGTTCGGCCATAACAGCCGCACTATCGACCACCTCCGTCACTGGTGGCGGGCCTTTCGTACTATTTTGATTTCAGCGGCGATGTCTGGAAGCAATCAGAATGGGTCAATGATGGTGCGCGAAGGTCTGTGTTTCGTGGTGGTGTCCGGTCAGCTTCCGAAGGTCGCAGTGGATGTCGTCGGGATCGCAGCACTCGGTTTCCAGTTGAATGGTCATGTGTTTGATGCCGAAATCCGTCGTGATCCGGTTTTGGATCAACTGTAGCAATTCCAGCGGGGTGCGATGATGTTCGATCATGACGTGGCTGGTCAGCATAACCAGCCGGGGCTCGACCGCCCAAATGTGCAGATCATGCACGTTCTTGACGCCGGGGATGGCTTCCATCGTGGCTGCGACATGGGATGCACTGATGCCCGGCGGTGTCGATTCCAATAAGACCTCCATCGATTCTTTGAAGATCGGCCAAGCTCCTCGGACGATCGCGCCCACCACCAGCAAGCTCACGAGCGGATCCAGGACCGTCCAACCTGTCAGGAAAATGGCCGCACCGCTGACAATGACGCCGAGCGACACCCAGGCGTCTCCGACCATGTGCCAGAATGCGCTCCGAATGTTCAGATCGTCTTCCGCTCCGTGCTGGAGCAGCAGAGCAATCCCAAGATTGGCCACGAAACTGACGGCTGCGACAGCCATCACCCATTCACCGTCGATGGGAACCGGTTGCAGGAGTCTTTTTACGCCGACGAGCGCGATGCCGCATGCAGTCAACAGGAGGATGAAACTGTTGAGAAACGCCGCGATGATGCCGGCGCGATGGTAACCAAAAGTCCGAGTTTCCGATGCTGGCCGGGCGGTGAGGAGATAGGCATAGAGGGCGAGGAAGAGCGACCCTTGATCGACGAGGTTATGGCCTGCATCGCTCATGAGACCGATGCTATTGAGTAGCCAGCCGCCGACAAACTCAGCCGCAATGATCACGGCATTGATAGCCAAGGCGAGCTGGAGCCGCGATCGGAGATGTGTGTACGAAGCCGATGCCGTCATGAATGACAGTTTCGCACGGGAGACGCGAGGCAGCAAGCCTTGCCGAAGGTTTCTATCAGGGAACAGGTTTGACGACCAACTTCTTTCGAGTACCGACGCGGCATTTTTTCTCTCCGCGCTGCCGATTCGCGTAAACCATTTGATCCATCACTGTGCAAAAGTGGTCCGAGTCCGTGCCAAAAAATGTTTCGACAATCGGGAAAGCGCTGTTGATGAGTAGACCCGCGAACTGCCTATTTCTACTGGACCGTGGATGTTCCTAGTGAAAGGAAGCGGTATTCATCAATGACTTGTGTTCCTACCCGCGACCTAATCGGGGAATTATGGGGTCTGGACTAGAAAGGAGTTTTGCTATCAGAAGGGAATGATCCACGGTATCGTTGTTGCTCTACAGGGTGTGAAGGCCGCTTCACACCCTGTATCGAGGAGGATGCGATCATGGCACTTTCGCAAGTCCCGGGCAGAGGAACACATCCTCAGTCGGTCGCAAATCTCGCCCTAGCACAAGTGACCTTGGAAGCGCTGCTCATGCCCAGCAGCAAAGTCGAGGAGGGGCGGTTACGAGTGATGCAGGACGGTCTGCAGGAGGAGCTGGATGATGATCCGTTGGGGCCTGCCAGAGGTATCGGCAATGGGCTGCGTCTCGCTGTTACTCTGTGGAGCTTCATCGCACTCGTTGTCCTCTTGATGCGGTAACCAGCCCCCAATCTAGCCTCAAATCCCTTACCCCTTCAGACTGCGTGCCTCTTCCCCGTCCGGACGTGTATTTCTGTTGCCTTGTGTAGTCTCAATCTCATTTTCGACATGGTGATTATGCGCGTATTTGTATGCAATGGAAAGAAAGAGTCGCTTTCTAAGGGGCGGAAGCCTTTTGAAAGAGCGAGCGAATGCTCCGCATGGGGTAAGGGAATTTTGATGGATGTGCAATGAATCATACGGAGCGGGAAGGCCCACGATGAAGCAGATGGGTCCCCAAGAGTTCTGTCGCTTTGTGCGGCTGTGTCCGTCTTGGCGTCTGCCGATCGGCCTCCTCCGATAGATCCATGATGAGCTGGGTCAACTGTTACAAGTCATCGCGAGACAGAGGAACGTCTCGACCTCCAGTTTAGGATGTTGTCGAGGCGATGTTCTTCATCGCATACACCGATAAAATATATATATACTTCAGGCACTTCCCAGCTCCTTCGCTTGACTCGCCTCCAATCGTTTGTTATAAGCCTTCCGTATATACGAGGGAGTGTTGGAGAGGTGTACCCAGGGAGACTATGGCCAGTTGTCGATTTTTCGCCCCTCTCAGTGCTGTCGCGCAAGCCGTAAAGATTCATGAATATCATTAAGGCGCTATTCAACCGACTCTCTGACAGTCTGCTCTCGACCGTTCAGGGACGACTCGATCCCGCGACGGAGTTTACCCCTGTCGCTCCGCTTCGATTGGTTTCGGATAAGCCTGTTGTTCTGCCTTCGTTGGATTCTTCCTCCGTCGCTCGTCGGCCCATCGGCCATGCCGTCAGTCAACCCGATGCCGTGGATGACGCGATCAGGCGGAGTCAATCATGGTTCTTCAGCCGCCAACATGCCGAAGGGTACTGGGTTGCTGAGCTGGAAGCAGACACCACTCTGACCTCCGAGTACTTGATGCTGCGCCGATTTCTCGATCGGGTTGATCCTGATCGAGAGGTGAAGGCTGTCCGATACCTCAAGGCGATGCAACTCCCCGACGGCGGATGGCCGATCTACTATGGTGGCCCGGCGGAGATCAGCGCATCGGTCAAGGCATATTTTGCTCTCAAGTTGAGTGGGGTGTCGGCGGATGAACCGTTTATGGTTCGGGCCAAAGAACGGATTCTGGCGATGGGCGGCGTCCTACAGGCCAACGTGTTTACGAAAATCACGCTGGCCCTATTCGATCAGTACGATTGGGAAGGCGTTCCCCATATGCCGGTCGAACTGATGTTGTTGCCGAAGAAGTTCTACTTCAGTATCTATGCGATCTCCTATTGGTCGCGGGCCGTGCTGATTCCTTTGCTCATTGTATTCGCGCACCGACCGGTCTGTCGGATCCCGCGCGAACAAGGCATTGACGAGTTGTACCCCAATCCGCGCGCAGAGGTTCGCTATTGGAAATACCCTCCATTCAATAAGGATCAGGCCTGGTTCACTCCGCATAACTTCTTCGTGGCATTGGATGCGATGTTGAAACTGTATGACCGGATGCCCATGCGGGTGTTACGAGAAAAGGCGTTGCATAAAGCAACTTGTTGGATGGTGGATCATCTCAAAGGGTCCGGGGGACTCGGTGCCATTTATCCGGCGATGGCGAACTCCATCATGGCGCTTGAATGCTTAGGGTACGACGCTGATGACCCACTGGTCGTCAAGGCACTTCGCGAGATCGAAGAATTGGAGGTCTACGATTCCGCGATGATCGACGGTGAAGTCGTCCCCACCCTTCATCTCCAGCCCTGTTTTTCTCCTGTTTGGGACACAGCGTTGCTCGTGAACGCTCTGGTCGAGGCGGGGGTGTCTCAGGAGCATCCTGCGCTCCAAAAGGCGGGCAGGTATCTCATGTCCAGGCAAACCAAGGTCGTGGGGGATTGGATTATCTCCTCGCCAAACGCGGAACCGGGCGGGTGGTACTTTCAGTTTGAGAACGAATTGTACCCGGATGTTGACGATTCTGCCGTGGTCATCATGGCGCTGTCGAAAGTGAAGATCCCGGGCCAGGAAGGGGGACTGAACGATTCCATTCGTCGTGGCATGCGATGGGTGCTGGCGATGCAGGGCTCCGACGGCGGCTGGGGCGCCTATGATAAAGACAACAATCGCGTTGTCTTTAATTATATTCCGTTCGCGGACCACAAGGCGTTGTTGGACCCCAGTACCTCCGATTTAGCCGGGCGATGTCTGGAGATGCTCGGCGCATTAGGATACGACAAGAGCCATCCAGCCGCCGGACCGGCCTTGGCTTTTCTGAGGAAAGAGCAGGAGGAAGACGGCAGTTGGTATGGACGGTGGGGAATCAATTACATTTATGGGACTTGGTCTGTCTTGGCTGGGTTGAGAGCCATCGGTGAAGATCTCTCGACGCCTTCTATTCGCCGGGCGGTTGCTTGGCTGGAATCGAAACAGAATCCTGACGGTGGGTGGGGTGAGTCCTGTCTCTCCTATACGGACGGTCTGGAGCATCACGGTACGGGGAAGAGCACGCCCTCGCAAACAGCATGGGCGTTGATGGCCCTGATGTCGGCCGGAGCGATTGATTCCTTCAGTGTCGCGCGGGGAGTGCAATTCCTCCTTCGCCGTCAAATGAAGGATGGATCATGGGAAGAAATTGCTCATACCGGCACGGGATTTCCGCGCGTGTTTTATCTTCGGTATCATTGGTATTGTCAGTATTTCCCGCTGTGGGCTCTGGCGATGTACCGTAATCTCCGTTCTCGTGGGAAGATGCGGGCAGACGAACTTCGACATCACATTCAAGGAACTGACTTTTACCGGTCCAAGCATTGACGCCCGCCGGTTCTTTTTCCTCGCTAGCATCGGGAGCCGTGCCGCTTAAGCGAATTGCGATCTTTGCCGCCACTCCATGGGAGATGGGCGCGATTCAGTCGGCCTTCCCTTCCGGTGTTCAACGACGAATCGGTGGGCTCTCCGTTCCCGTACACACCATCGTGGACAGGGAATATTGGCTTGCGCAGACCGGCGTAGGTCAGGAGAAGGCACAGCGAAGCGCCGCTCAACTACTTGCCGGCCAATCCTTCAGTCTCGTGATATCAACGGGATTTGCCTGTGCACTCATTTCGGCTGATATTGGAGCGTTGTTGGTAGGCCGCGAAGTGGTGCATAGGGGAGAGTGCAGCGAAGCGCCATCACGGGCGATCGAAGTGCCGGGCGATGAACGCAATCTTGTCTTGGCGTTTGTGGATGCCATGGTGCCCTCCGCGCATCTCGGGCGGTTTGTCTCGACTGATCGCGTGATCGGCAGTGCTCGGGACAAGCGAGGGTTTGCGCTTAGCACTCAGGCCATCGGCCTCGATATGGAAAGTTCAGCCTTGGCTGCTCAAGCCCAACGGGCGCAGGTTCCCTTTGTGATCATCCGATCCGTTTCGGATCTTCTGGACGAAGATCTTCCGCTTGACTTCAATCTATTTCTCAGGCCCACTGGGTGGCTCAAAGGTATCGGTACCGTCGTGGCCGCTCCTTCATGCCTCTTGGGTCTTGGCCGGCTTCGTCGACAGAGTCTGGTCGCAGCGGAGGCCTTGACGGCCTTTTTCCGGAGTTATGCGGCGGCGATGGCGACCGAGCGGCAGAAGAAGGGCTTCTCGTCTACTTGACCATGACGCTACTCGAACTCGTGGGCCGATGGGCTCTTACCTCTGTGGCGGAAATGGGCCGGATGCTGATCTTCGTGGCGGCGTCCTTCGCCTGGTTGGCGCGTCCGCCGTTGCGGGGCATGCAATTCGTCAAGCAACTCCACTTCATCGGCTACAAGTCGACGTTTGTTGTCGTGTTGACGGCGGCGTTCACCGGGATGGTGTTGGCGCTACAAGGTTACTACACGCTGCGAAAGTTCGGCTCTGAAGGGCTGTTAGGTTCCGCGGTGGCGCTCAGCATGATTCGCGAGTTGGGTCCGGTTTTGGCTGCACTCATGGTGACGGCGCGCGCCGGTTCCGCTATAACGGCGGAAATCGGCATTATGCGGATCACGGAACAGATCGACGCGCTCGATACCATGGCCGTCAACCCGCTCCAATACCTGATCGCGCCGAAACTCGTCGCCGGTTTGATCGGCGTGCCGTTGTTGGTCGCGATCTTCGATGTGGTGGGAATCTACGGTGGTCACCTTGTTGGGGTGGATCTGCTCGGTGTCAGCGCCGGTTCGTACTGGAATTCCATCGAGGCCGCTGTCGAGTGGAAAGACGTCTATGGCGGCGTTCTCAAATCCATTAGTTTCGGTCTGATCGTAAGCTGGGTCTGTTGCTACAAAGGCTTTTACACCAAGATGAGTGCCGAAGGGCTCGGCACCGCCACGACCGAGGCGGTCGTGTTGTCATCGGTCTTGATTCTCATCTGGGATTATTTCCTGACGTCGTTGCTGTTGTAAGCATGCTGAAGCTCGAGGGAGTCACGAAAACGTTGGGCGGTCAGCTGGTCTTGCAGGGCATTGATCTCGTTGTCCCTAAAGGAAAGCTCACGACGATCATCGGTCGGAGCGGTGAAGGCAAGAGTGTGCTGCTGAAGCATATGATCGGACTCCTCCAACCTGATTCCGGACAAGTGTGGGTCGATGGGGTCGAGATTTCTCGGCTCCGCGGCCATGCGCTCAACGAGGTCCGGAAGCGGTTTGCGATGCTGTTCCAGGGGGCGGCGCTGTTCGATTCACTGACTGTTTTCGAAAACGTGGCGTTCCCCCTTAGAGAAAGGCTCAGGATCAAAGGTCAGGAGGTGACCGCCCGTGTGGAAGAGAAGTTGGATCAAGTGGGTCTGGCCGGGATGGGACACAAGTTCCCTGCGGAACTCAGCGGGGGCATGCGGAAACGCGCCGGCCTGGCACGTGCGTTGGTGATGCAACCGGAGATCATGCTGTTCGACGAGCCCACGACGGGTCTTGATCCGCTGATGGCCAAATCGATTCACGATCTTATCACGAGCATGCAGCGGAAGTTTGGGTTCACTGCCGTGATGGTGAGCCATGAGATTCCCGAGATATTCGGGATCTCGGATTATGTCGCGATGTTAAAACGTGGGAAAATAGCCGCGATGGCAGAGCCGGCTGAATTTCAACGGACGACCGACTCTGAAATCAGAGAATTCATCTCAGTCGGTGGGACGGTGCCGATGATGAAGGCGTTCGACGGATCATAGAGGAGTCTTTCGGTGGAAAAAGGTAAGCTCGAATTAATCGTCGGTGTGTTTGTGCTGGTCGGGATTGTCTGTCTAGGCTATCTCTCGATCAAGCTCGGCAAGTTGGAACTGATCGGTGGCGACGTCTACGAAGTGGATGCTCTGTTCAATTCAGCCACAGGGCTGAAAGCCGGAGCAACTGTGGAAGTCGCCGGTGTTGAGGTGGGTCGGGTCAAGACGATCCGTCTGAAAGAGGATCGAGCGATGGTATCACTGGCGGTCCAGACTGGGACGAAACTCTATTCCGATACCATCGCTTCGATCAAGACCCGAGGAATCATCGGAGAAAAATATCTTGCGCTTTCGCCGGGTGGAGGGGGAGATCCGCTGAAGCCGGGCGACGTCATTCGTGACACGGAATCAGGCCTCGACTTGGAGGAGTTGGTGAGTCAGTACGTCCACGGGAAGGTCAACTAACCGGACCTATCTATGGATGTGGCGGAAAAGACCAGTCTGTTGTCCTAGGAGAGAGGGCGCGATGATAGCGATCAGGAATGCTTGGAGAGGGCGAAGAGGAGGGGGCTCGTGGTTCGCGGTGCTCATGATGGTCATTTGCATCGGAGCGGTGACGGTACCCGGGTACGCGGGTCCTCCAACCGACTCCATGAAGGCGACGATCGACGAAGTGCTCCGCATCGTACGGGAAAAGGAACTCCAGCAACCGGAGAAAGCCGAGGAGCGGCGACACCTGCTGGAGCAAGTGGTGTCGGCTCGATTTGACTATACAGAAATGTCTCGACGGGCTCTTGGGTCTCCCTGGAACCAGCTGACTGATGAACAGAAGCAGGAGTTTGTCGACCTCTTTCGGCAGCTGCTGACAAATTCGTACGCGGACAGGATCGAAACCTATTCCGGCGAAGGCGTGCAGTATTTACATGAACGAACGGAGAAAGAGTACGCGGAAGTCAGGACCAAAGTGATTTCGGGAAAGACGGAGATTCCGCTCGATTATCGTTTAATCAACAAAGCCGATGATTGGCGGGTCTATGATGTCGTCGTGGACGGGGTCAGTCTGGTGAATAACTATCGCGGCCAGTTTACGAAGATCCTTCGTGCTTCTTCCTATTCGGACCTCGTCGATCAGCTGCGCAAGAAATCCATTCAGCTCAGAGCGCCGGCTCCGTAACATTCTCCACGGGAAGGTGAAGAGGTTTGTGCGTCGTTCTGCCGCCGGTATTAGCCTCCTGCTGTGGGTGGCGTTCTGCCCCGGGCTTCTCGATCGAGCTCATGCGGATGTGCAGTATTTCCCTATTCCTGCCATCAGTACCAGCAAGAACGACGGCAACGATCTTGGATTAATCATGCCGGTTCTCATCACTGGAGCGGATGGGGATCTAAAGTATTTAGTCGCTCCGATGCTGATTCATAACTCATACGTGGGCCTCCGAGGAACCATCAATCTGTTCCGTTATGAACCAGGTGGGAAACAAATCAAAGCCCTTGCGTCCTGGTCAGAGAAGATCGAACATAAATTCCTATTGAGCTATGTCGATCCGGGTTTCAGCAACGGACGATATAGTGTCGAGTTCAGTGCCACGAATTTTAAGAATGCCACTATGCGGTATTTTGGGCTAGGCCCGTCGACGGAAAAGGGAGATCAGACCAACTACACGGCATCCGAGACACGGGTCAATTGGCGATTCGGTGTGTATGCCAATGAAGTGACGCAGATCGCCGTGAGTCAGCGGCTACGAGTTATGCAGCAGATCCAGCCGGGAGCAGCTACCATGTTTCCGTTTTCCCGAGATGTTTTTCCGGAAGATCCTGGTATGGATGGGGCGGCGATCCTCGGTCAACGGATCAGCTTTCACTACGATACGCGGAATAATTTGGTGACGCCGACTGATGGAATGGCGCTCACGGCCTATGCGGAGCTCAATTTCAATTTTCATAAAGGTGCAGAGCCTGTGTATTCCAGGTACGGTCTCCAGATCACGAAGATGCTCGCGAGTGAATCCAAGCGGGCGATTTTGGTGGTTCACGGCGAATTGCAAGCCACGCTCGGCTCGGACGTTCCGTTTTATGAGCAGAGCTCGTTAGGCGGGCAGAACAATCTGCGCGGCTTTGGAATGGACCGATATATCGACAAGCAACTGATCGCGTTCAGCGTTGAGGAACGAATTCATATCTTGCGAACGCGTCTCGCGGGAGTCGTGGCGGATTTTGAGTTGACGCCGTTCATCGATACCGGACAGGTTTTCAACTCTTTCATGGATGTCAGCTTCAAGGACTATCGCATTACACCAGGTATTGGATTCCGGGGAATCATCCGCCCCAACGTAGTGGGACGGATAGATTATGGATACAGTAAAGAAGGAGGAGCGATTTTTGCGGGGCTGGATTTTCCATACTGACCGAATCATACGGTAGCAACTCCGATGGGACAATCCTGATGCCTTATAACAAAGGTCAGACGGGGCATGTTTCATAAGTGCTTGACTTCATATGGATCTTGTGTGAGACTCGCCGAAATTTGGCACCCGAACGAGCGGCTTTGACTGGTCGGATGCAGGGGCTGCGGTGCTGACAGATGCGAAGGAAGGAGACTATCTATGTCCATACTCAAGACAATCCATAGTCCTGCCGATCTGAAGCGGTTGTCTCCCGACAAGTTTCCGGCATTGTGCCGGGAGATCCGGGAACAAATTATCGGAGCAGTCTCGAATGTGGGCGGACACCTGGCTTCGAATTTGGGCGTCGTCGAGCTCACAGTCGCCTTACAATATCTTCTGGATACGCCGACCGATAAAATCGTGTGGGACACCAGTAATCAGTCATACACGCACAAACTGCTCACCGGTCGGCGCGAACAGTTCCACACACTCCGTCAGTACGGCGGATTGAGCGGGTTTTGTAAGCGGGAAGAGAGTGAGTACGATACATTCAACGCCGGCCATGCGGGGACCGGTGTGTCGGCCGCCTTCGGCATGGTCGAAGCCCGAGACCAGTTGAAGGAAAAACATAAGGTCGTCTGCGTCGTCGGTGACGGCGCCATGACGGCGGGCATGACGCTGGAAGGACTGCATCATGCCGGGGGGCTCGGAAAAGATTTTCTCGTGATTTTGAACGACAACCAAATGTCGATCTCGAAAAACGTCGGGGCTATTTCCGCCTATCTGAGCCGGACCATCACGGGTGAGTTCTATGGGAAAGTGCGCGAAGAGACCGGTCAGCTCTTGGGGAAGATTCCTCACATCGGCTCCGATATGCAGAAGCTCGCCCGGCGAGCCGAAGAGCTCGCCAAAGGCGCGATTCTGCCGGGATTGCTCTTCGAAGAGCTGGGATTTCAATACAGTGGACCCATCGACGGCCACAATTTTGAGCATCTCCTTCCGACGATCGAGAATGTGCTGAAGATGAAAGGGCCGGTCCTGCTCCATGTCATCACGAAGAAGGGCCTCGGCTACGAACCGGCCATGAAGAATCCGGTATGGTTCCATGCGTGCCCGCCATTCGCTCGGTCGACCGGTGCACCGGCCAAGAAAGCCGTGCGTCCTTCATACACGGCGATCGCGATGGACACGCTTGTCAAGTTGGCTCGTGAGGACAAGCGCATCGTGGCGATCACAGCGGCGATGTGCGAGGGCACGGGATTGACGGCGTTCGAGAAAGAGTTCCCGGACCGACTCTACGATGTCGGTATTGCGGAACAGCATGCGGTGACGTTTGCGGCAGGGCTCGCTGCACAAGGCATGAAACCGGTCGTGGCGATGTATGCGACCTTCCTCCAGCGGGCCTATGATCAAGTCGTGCATGATGTCGCCACCCAAAATCTTCCGGTGGCCTTCTGCATCGATCGAGGGGGGCTCGTCGCGGAGGACGGAACGACGCATCATGGGGCCTTCGACTATGCCTATCTGCGGCATGTTCCCAATATGGTCGTTATGGCTCCTAAAGATGAGAATGAACTGCAGCATATGGTGAAAACCTGCCTGGAATTCGACGGGCCGATTTCAGTGCGATATCCTCGAGGGGTGAGTCTCGGTGTGAAGATGGACCCGGTTCCGCAAGCCTTGCCGGTGGGGAAAGGGGAGCTTCTCAAAGATGGGACGGATGTGGCCATCGTTGCGATCGGTGTCTCGGTCTGGCAAGCTGTTGAAGCAGCCGAACGGCTCAGTAAGGAAGGGGTGTCCACAGCAGTTGTGAACGGACGATTCGTTAAGCCACTCGATCAGGATCTGATTGTTGAGGTGGCGAAGCGGGTGCGCTATGTTGTAACGGTGGAAGAAGGCTGCAAGATCGGTGGGTTTGGTTCTGCCGTGCTCGAAACCCTTTCGGAAGCCGGAGTGACGGAGGTGAAGACGAAGGTCCTGGGCTTGCCCGATTGGTACATCGAACAGGGACCACAAGATCTGTTGCGGGAACGGTATGGCTTGACGGCCGAAGGGATCTATCAAAGTGTGAAGGAATTAATCGGCAAAGCACCCGCCGAAAAACCGGTGTTCGCGGGCGCGGCGTTGGTCGGCCATCCGCATGGAGACGAACAGGGAAGCTGAAGTGCGTCAAGCGTAACGCGTTGTTCGTGAAGCATCAGCAACGAAGCATACCATGCATATCGCCCGAAGAAAAACTCGGCAGATTCACGTCGGCAATGTGAGGGTCGGGGGGGATGCCCCGGTATCCGTGCAATCCATGTGTTCGACGGACACACGTGATGTAGCCGCGACCATCGCACAGATTCACCAACTCGAAGCAGCCGGCTGCGAAATTATTCGCGTGGCCGTTCCTGACGATGAAGCCGCCCGAGCCCTCCCGCGCATCAAGGCGGCAATGGCCGTCCCGCTGATCGCAGATATCCACTTTGATCATCGGCTTGCCTTGAAGGCCGCGCCTATCGTCGATTGTGTCCGTATCAATCCAGGCAATATCGGCGCCTGGTGGAAAGTTGAAGAAGTGATCAAGGCCGTCAATGAGCGAGGAATTCCTCTTCGAGTCGGTGTCAACGGAGGGTCTCTCGAACGTCCGTTGTTAGAGAAGTATGGTTGGCCTTCTCCCGAGGCTCTGGCAGAGTCGGCGCTCAATGCCGTGCATGCGCTGGAAGATGTGGGCTTCACCAATCTGAAGGTGTCGCTCAAAGCCTCGGACGTGCACCACGCCATCGACGCCTATTGGCTCTTCGCCCATCAGTCGGATTATCCCCTGCATATCGGAATTACTGAGGCCGGGACGGCCATGACCGGGGCGGTGAAGTCTTCCATCGGCCTCGGGTATTTACTTTCACAGGGCATCGGAGACACGTTGCGCGTATCACTGGCTGCTGACCCGGTCGAGGAAGTCAAAGTCGGGTTTGAAATCCTCAAGTCGCTCGAATTGCGTCACCGGGGCATCAATGTCATCGCCTGTCCGACATGTGGGCGTGTCGAAATCGATGTTGTCCGAATGGCAAACGAGCTGGAGAAGAAACTCAGCCACATCAAGACACCGATGAATGTGTCTGTACTCGGATGTGTTGTGAACGGGATTGGGGAAGGAAAAGAAGCCGACATCGGAATCGCCGGCGGTGAGGGCAAGGGTATTTTGTTCAAGAAAGGCAAGCTTGTCCGAAAGGTGCCGATGGAAGAATTGATGGACACGCTCATTGTGGAAGTCGAGCTACTGGCGAAGGAAAAAGAAGCGGAAAGCAACGGCGAAGCGACGGCATCTGTTCCTTCAAGCGAGTGGGAATCGCTGGAACCTCAATTGGAACCCTCTTCGACGCTCGGTAGGGAAATCCCGGTCTTGCCTCATCAGTAGGTGCCTCGCTCACAGCGGCGACGATGCTTCCGCTGCCTCTCTGAAGCTGCACGCCCGTCTCGCCGAGAAACGATTGACGCACTCTGACAGGGTCATGTATTTCTATCTCTGAGTCATGGAATCAAAGCCCACCGGTAATTGGCTCAGTGAGTTCGTTAGATCTCCTCTGTTTGCAAGGCTCGCGAAGGTCGGTCTCCTGATTGCGGCCGTGGTGCACGGCTACATCATCTCGTTCGGACGGTCGTTTCACTTTCGTGACATCGACATCCATCGAGAGATCGGAAGGCGTTTCATCTCCGGCGAATACCTGTACGCCAATGACTACTGCTACATGTATCTTCCCACGACGGGAATTTATTTCGCTCCATTGCTTCTCCTGGAGAGAAACGCAAGCTTGGCTTTACGTTATGTCGTCGCGGTCGGATTCCTGGTCATCACAATTATGCTGTTCCACCACATGCTGTGCGGTACATCCAATTCCACTATGTGGAGTCGGCTCTTGGTCGGTGTGGGTGCGGGAGCGTTGACGCTGCAATTCATCTTGAATGATCTCGACGACGGTGGGCCGCACCTCATGCTACTGGGGATCCTAACCGGTGGAGTCTACGCGATATGGGTCGGAAAAGAATGGCTGGGTGCGACGTTGATCGGACTCGGCATCGTACTCAAGATCACTCCCGCGCTTTTCGTGCTGTTGTTTCTTTGGAAACGGCAGTGGCGATTGGCGTCATCCACAGTGCTCGCAACCGTTTTCTGGATCGTACTGCCCATTCTGTATATGGGCCCCACGAGTTGGTGGGATCATCACACGGAATGGACCAGGAACGCGGTGTTATCCGTGTTTGATCGGCAGCTTGATGGCCGCCAAGAGAATGAACTTCAGAAGGCCAACCTTTCACTCCGCCATACCATGCTGCGGTATTTGGTCACGTACCCACCGGACCATCGCCTACGGCAGGTGGATCCCGGATACAAGCCTGTGTTGGATCTACCGGCGCCGGCCGCGAACGCGATCGTCGGAGCGATTGGGCTGACTCTGCTCGGTCTGTTCGCCTGGTCCAGCCGACGGCCATACCAAGGGCCAGGAGATCCAACGTGGGCGAGGGACTGTGCAGGCACCCTGATTTTGGCCTTGTTATTCTCTCCCATCACCTGGGATCAGCATCTTGTCTGGATGGTCCCGGCGGCCTATGTCGTCGTCGCCGCCGCAGCGAGAGTGAGTGGCCGATTGAGCAGTGCCGGATACGCCATGCTGGGAGTGTATATTGTGCTCACGATGGTGCTGAACTACGAAGTCGTGGGATCAGCCAGGTGGGAAGCGCTGAAGAGTTATCATCACCTCGGCATCGCCATGCTGATTTTGTTTGGGTTGCTGCTCAGCAGCGGTGGCGCTCTGCGCCATGTCCACCCATTCCTCGGGATACGCGCGCCTGCTTCAGGAGTGGTCGGACCAGGGTAAGACATCTCGTCTCGGCCAGCGATGCTTGTGACCTCTTTTCTTGCGCGGCTTCTTGAATTAGGACTCATGGCCCCAATGGGCTAGGCTTGCTGAGAGCTGATTCGACGGTTAATCAGTTTGGTCTCTGTGTTGAGTTCCGGTAACACAGGCTACTATAATGCCGCCTCTCAGAGGCGCCGTACCCAAGTGGTAAGGGAGCAGTCTGCAAAACTGCGATGCAGCGGTTCGAACCCGCTCGGCGCCTCCAAACAGAGCTTGCTCGACCTGGAGCTCGTACGATTGTTCTTGGCGACGGGATAAAACACCTTTAGTGTCCTCATTTTCTAATGCCGCACTTCGTGCGTGCTGCTCGCGCAGTCGTTTTATCTTAATTGATGCGAGCGGATAAACGTCTCCAAGGATCGCACCTTCTGATACCATGACTTCGGGTGTACGAGAAGCTCTTCAGGTGTAACGCTCTTCCATTGCCACCCGGGACATGCATCTTCAGCGCTCCTCCTTTTGATACCGGACCTCGTGCGACCTCCTCGGTATTCTGAGCTCTCCATATAGTCGGACACACCGAACGCTAGCCCAACTTCCGCAGTTCGCGATGTCAGAGTGAGGGATTTCAATGGGTTGTGCAAAAC
>JARFXO010000006.1:300000-381365 GCA_029194665.1 Nitrospira sp.
CCGATGGGGGATTTCATCTGACGGGCGTCGCCGTGTCGGTCGACGACTATCCTGAGTTGATCGGTGCCTTACGCGCTGCCCTTCTCTGTAATGACGCACGGCTCCGCAACCACGACGGAGACTGGCAAGTCGAAGGCGATCCGACGGAGGGAGCGCTCTTGACGTTGGCCGTTAAGGCGGGCATCGATCCGGCATCGGAACATTCCGTTCTCCCTCGCACCGATGCCATCCCCTTCGAGTCCGAGCACCGATTCATGGCGACGCTTCACCATGATCACGAACACCACGGGTTCATCTTCGTGAAGGGAGCTCCAGAACGTGTCCTTGACATGTGCGACCGGTACCGGGCCGGCGGTCAGGATCTGCCCATTGACCAGAATTACTGGCATGGACGAGCCAAGGCCTTAGCCGGCGAGGGCATGCGCGTTCTAGCCGTCGCTGAAAAGCAGGCTCCGCCTATCCAGCATGGTCTGAGTTTTTCAGACGTTGAGACCGGATGCACGCTCCTCGCTCTGCTGGGGATCATTGATCCGCCTCGGGATGAAGCGACGGCGGCGGTGGCGGAATGCGCGTTCGCCGGCATCCGGGTCAAAATGATCACCGGCGACCATGCGGATACCGCGCGCGCCATTGGATCCCGTCTCGGCGTCGGTCACAATCAGGCGACCTTGACGGGCGCCGACGTCGAGACCATGGACGACATGCAACTGCGCTCGATTGTGCCCCATGTCGATGTCTTCGCGCGCGCGAGCCCTGAACACAAGCTGCGGCTGGTCCATGCGTTGCAGGCGACGGGCCACGTGGTGGCCATGACCGGCGACGGCGTCAACGATGCACCGGCCCTCAAGCGAGCGGACGTCGGCGTGGCCATGGGGTTGAAAGGCACCGATGCCGCCAGAGAAGCGGCCGATATGGTACTCGCCGACGACAATTTCGCCACGATCAGCAGCGCCGTGCGCGAAGGACGAGGCATTTACGACAACATCAAGAAATTCGTCCTGTTCATGCTGCCGACCAATGGCGGCGAGGCGTTGGTCGTCACGGCCGCGATCCTGTTCGAGCTGACGCTGCCGCTGACGGCTGCGCAGGTCCTCTGGATCAACATGGTGACTTCAAGCACGCTCGGTCTTGCCTTGGCGTTTGAGCTCCCCGAGTCCGACGTCATGCAGCGGCCCCCGCGCGACCCGCGGGAGCCCCTGCTTTCCTGGTTTTTCGTGTGGCGGATCCTGATGGTGTCCCTGCTGATGATGACGGGAGCGCTGGGACTATTTTTCTGGGAGCTGGACCGGGGCGCAAGCCTGGAAAGTGCTCGTACCATGGCCGTCAGTGCGATCGTGGTGACGGAAATGTTCTATCTGCTCAATAGTCGCCACATCCTCGGATCCGTGCTTTCACGGGAAGGGCTCTTCGGCAATCGCTGGGTCCTGATTGTTATTGCAGCCTGTGCGCTGCTGCAGATTGCCTATGTACATACTGGTCCGATGCAGGTAATCTTTCACTCAACCCACCTGACGTTTGAGGAGTGGCTCAAGGTCGTGCTGGTGGGAGCGTTCGTCTTTACGTTCGCCGAAGTGGAGAAAGTGATCATTCGGCACTTCCCCAGAAGCGCCGCTCATCGCGCGTCTGTCTGACCGAGCGATCGGCTGATTTTGCCCTTGAAGCAGGAGCCTAAAACATGAGGACGATCATCGCAGCAACCGATTTCTCTGATGAAGCTCGGTACGCTGCGGAACGCGCCGCCATGATTGCCGAGGAACAGCATGCGCATCTCAGTCTGTTGCATGTGATGAGCCGATCGGCTTTGAACGATGCGCGAAAATTGTCGCAGACACCGACCGACGTGGAAGCCAAGCTGATCGACGATGCCGGACGCATGTTAACCGAAGTAGCCGCAGACATCAGCCGTAAGACAGGGGTGATGGGGAGTACCGACGTCAGGATCGGCCAAGCCGTGACCGAAATCCTGTCGGCGACCGAGTCCGCGGATCTGCTTGTGGTGGGTGCTCATGGTGAGAGTTCCCTGCACGATCTGATTCTCGGCACGACGGCAGAACGCTTGCTCAGCACGTGCAAGCGACCGATGCTCGTAACGAAACACCCCCCGAAGACAGGATATCAGCGGGTGCTCGTGCCGGTCGACTTTTCCTCCTACTCTGCCTCCGCCTTGACGACGGCGAGCCTGATCGCGCCCAACGCCCGCCTGACGATCCTTCACATATTCAACGTTCCATTTGAAGGGAGACTCCGTATTGTCGGTGCGTCGGAGGACGACATCCGCCAATACGGCGAAGAGGAACAGCGGGCGGCAGAGAAGCAAATCGGGGAGCTGATCCGTGAAGCCCATATCGATGCGGATCGAGTTTCATGTGCGGTTGAACGCGGCGATCCCTCTCCTGTGATTTTAGCCAAAGCAGAGGAGCTCTCATCCGACCTCATCGTGATCGGCAAACAGGGTCAATCCTGGATCGAAGACCTGTTCCTTGGAAGCACCACACATCATGTCCTCGGCCGCTCGGAATGTGATGTGCTTGTCGTCCAAGAACGGGCCTAGCGCCCTCGTTTTCCCGCCATGACGTTGCCGATCATCATTCTACTTCCCTTGCTCGCCGGAACTACCGCGACGCTGCTCGCGCAGCGTCGCGGTTTCTCCGCCGCCGCATGGGCTGCCGCCTTGCCGACCGCCGTAAGCCTTGCGCTGCTCGCCCATGAAGCGCCGACCATCCTGGCAGGCGAACAGTTTTTCCAGAGTTGGCGGTGGCTGCCTGACCACGGGCTCAATTTTTCGTTCCGACTCGACGGGCTGAGCCTCATGTTCGGGCTGCTGATCCTTGGTATCGGGTTGCTCGTCATTCTCTACGCGCGCTATTACCTGTCCGCGCAGGACCGCATCGGCAGATTTTATGCCCTGCTCATGCTGTTCATGACTTCGATGCTTGGGATCATCTTCTCCGAGAACGCCCTCCTGCTGCTGATGTTCTGGGAATTGACGAGCCTCTCGTCCTTCCTGTTGATCGGCTTCTGGACTCACAGCCCTCTGGCTCGACAGGGCGCGCGCATGGCCTTCGCCGTCACCGGCGGCGGCGGACTCGCCCTGCTTGCCGGGATGTTGATCATCGGCAACATCGCGGGGAGTTTCGAGCTGTCCGTCTGGTTCACGGCACGGGAGACGATCCACAATCATCCTCAGTTCAATGTCGCGCTCGGCTTGGTGCTGCTGGGCGCGTTTACGAAATCGGCGCAGTTTCCGTTTCATTTCTGGCTGCCAGCTGCGATGGCCGCGCCGACTCCTGTGTCGGCCTATCTGCATTCCGCCACGATGGTGAAGGCGGGCGTGTTCCTGCTCGCAAGACTCTACCCCCTGCTCGGCGGAAATCTCGTCTTCGAATACGTGACGACCACCGTCGGCCTCACCACGATGGTGTTTGGCGCCTATGTGGCGATGTTCAGGCACGACCTGAAAGGACTGCTCGCCTATTCGACCATCAGCCATCTGGGTCTCATCATGTTCCTGCTGGGTCTCGACACGTCGATGTCCTCGCTGGCCGCCGTGTTCCATGTCGGCAACCATGCGACCTTCAAAGCTTCGCTGTTCATGGCGGCCGGCATCATCGATCATGAGTGCGGAACCCGCGACATGCGGCGGCTGGGCGGGCTCTGGCGTCAGATGCCGCAGACGACTGTGTTGGCCATCGTCGCTGCCTCGGCGATGGCCGGTGTGCCCTTATTCAATGGGTTTCTCTCCAAAGAAATGTTCTTCGCCGAGGCGCTCGACCTCCATGACCTGCTATTGTTGGATGACATCACGCCGTTCGCCGTCGTGCTGGGTTCGATGTTCAGCGTCGCCTACTCCGTGCGGTTCATCCACGATGTGTTCTTCGACGAGCCGCATAACCTTCCTCATCAGCCGCACAAACCACCTCGTTATATGAAGGTACCGGCCGAGATTCTGGCGGTCGTTTGTATCGCAGTCGGCGTGCTGCCCGGCTATACCGTCGCTCCATTCGTAGACGTAGCGGCGAGGGCGGTGGTGGGGGACTCCCTGCCGCCCTATCACATCGCACTGTGGCACGGGTTCTCACCGCCGTTGGTCATGAGTGCGATCGCGCTCGTCGGCGGCTCGGTGATCTACTGGCTGCTGCGTCATCGCTACGACCTGCACCTGCACGTACCGGCGCACTACACAGGACGACTGCTCTTTCAGCACGCCTATGATGGATTCATCGGCGTCGCGGGTCGCCTTACCAACTGGATGGAGAACGGCTCGCTCCAGCGCTATCTCGCATTCACCATCGCGGCGGTGATCGGACTTGGCTTGTGGCCGTTCCTGCAGTTTGGGTTCGAGGCCGGCGACGCGGAGACGACTTCGGTGATGCCGCTTGCGCTCGTCGCGTGGAGTGCGGGAATCGCGGCTGCGCTCGGGGCCGTCTGGTTTCATCGCGAGCGGATCGTGGCCGTCATACTGGCCGGCGTCGTCGGTCTGGCCGTATCGATCGCCTTTGCTTATTTTTCCGCTCCGGACCTCGCGCTGACACAGCTCGCCGTCGAGGTCGTCACGACCCTATTGATGCTCATGGCGCTGGCGCTCCTGCCGCAGTCGACGGCCGCCGAGTCAACGCGGCGGCGCAAAATTCGCGATGCCGTCCTTGCGGTCACGGCCGGTACCGGCGTCGCGGCGTTATCCTGGGCTGTCCTGACGCGCGGACAGGAATCCATCACTTGGTACTTTCTCGCAAACAGCCTGCCGCGGGGGGGCGGGGGTAATGTCGTGAACGTGCTGCTCGTTGACTTCCGCGGCTTCGATACGTTCGGCGAGATCACCGTCCTAAGCATGGCTGCGCTGGGAGCCTGGATAGTGACGACAGGGCTGCGCGTCGAGCGGCCTGCCGTCACAAGACCATCTGAAGCGACCGGCATCATGTTCGCGGTGGCGGCGCGACTGCTGCTGCCTTTTACACTCCTTGTAGCCATCTACCTGTTCCTGCGGGGCCACAATCAGCCGGGCGGCGGATTTCTCGCGGGGCTCGTCGTCGCGATCGCGCTCATCATGCAGTACATGGGTGAGGGCCTGCAGCAAACGCTGACCCGCATACGCATCGACTTCAGAATCCTGCTCGGTTCCGGCCTGTTGCTCGCCGGGTTGACGGGTCTCGCCGGTATGCTTGCGGGCGCGCCGTTTCTCACCAGCGCGGTCGGCCATCAGCATGTCCCGCTGTTGGGAGAGATTCCGCTCGCCAGCGCCACGGTGTTCGACCTCGGCGTATTTATGGCGGTGCTCGGGGCGACGCTCCTGACATTGAGCGCCCTTGGGCAGGCCCGGCGCAAGCCGGCCTCAACCGGCGAGGTCATGTGATGGAGTTGATGATCGCCATCGGGCTTGGGATCGTCACCGCCTGCGGTCTGTATCTTGTTCTGCGCGGGCGCACGTTCCCGGTGGTGCTCGGTCTCTCGCTGATCTCCTATGCCGTCAACTTGTTCATCCTAACCATGGGAAGGCTGGCCTCGGGCGTCCCACCCATCCTCTCACCGGAAGCGGCCGGATACGCCGACCCCGTACCGCAGGCGCTGGTGTTGACGGCCATCGTCATCAGTTTCGGCATGACCGGTTTTCTCATGGCGCTCGCAGTACGCACCTGGCATCAGACAGGGAGTGATCATGTGGACGGCGCTGAACCGGCGACGATTTCCAGGCCGGCAGGTAAGCCATGAATCACTTGCTCGCGTTGCCGATCGTCCTGCCCGCATTCGCGGCTGCGCTGCTCCTCGTCCTGCATCGCGCGACGATGGTTACGGCGCGCGCACTCAGTGCGGCAGCCACGCTGGGTCTTTTCGCAACGGCGATTGCCGTCCTGGCGCAAGCTGAATCCAGTACGCCGCTCGTCTACCAGGTCGGCAATTGGCCGGCGCCTTTTGGAATCGTGATGGTCGCCGACCGACTCTCCGCGTTCATGCTTCTGCTGACGGCGCTGCTCGCCCTCGCGGTGCTGCTCTATGCGGTGCAAGGCTGGGATACGCGCGGACAATACTTTCATCCTCTCTTTCTGTTTCAGTTGACGGGGTTGAACGGGGCGTTCCTTGCGGGAGACCTGTTCAATCTCTTCGTCTTCTTCGAAATTCTGTTGATCGCGTCCTATTGCCTCGCATTGCAAGGCCTGATTGTGGAGCGACTGCGCGCAACCCTGCACTATGCCGCCATCAACATCGCGGCCTCCAGCGTATTTCTGATCGCCGCCAGCTTGCTGTACGGCATCACGGGAACGCTCAACATGGCACATCTGGCCGAACGTGTCGCGGAGGTACGGGCCGAAGACGTGGGGCTCGTGCGAGCCGCCGGCTTGTTGTTGCTCGGCGTGTTTTCCATCAAAGCCTCCCTCTTCCCCCTGTACTTCTGGCTACCTGCCGTCTATTCGAATGCGCCTGCCCCGGTCGCGGCGCTGTTCGCCATCATGACGAAGGTCGGCATCTATGCGATCATCCGCATCACGACGCTGATCTTCACCAGGGGAGAAAGCGCCGTCATGGAATTGACTTCCCCATGGCTCATGCCGGTTGCGTTGCTCACGCTGGCATTCGGGACATTGGGCGCGCTCGGCGCCCAGCGCCTTGCCACCCTGACGGCGTATCTCACCATTGCGTCGGTCGGCACGATTCTGACCGGCGTGGCGGACGGTGGGAGCAAGGGCCTCGCCGCCGCGCTCTATTATCTGGCGCATTCCACCCTCGCCATCGCCATCCTGTTCCTCGTCGCCGATCTGCTCGGACGGAGCCGCGGAGCAGTGAGAGACCAGCTTCATCCTGGACCGCCGCTGCGGCAGGCGGCGCCGCTGGGCCTGGCCTTTCTGTTCGCCGGTGCGACGGTGGCCGGAATCCCGCCTTCATCGGGATTCCTGGGGAAGCTCATGATTCTGCAAAGTACGACGACTGGGCTGAGCGTCGTCCTGGTATGGACAGTAATCCTGATGACGAGCGTGCTCACCTTGATCAGCTGCTCCCGAGCAGGCAGCATCGTGCTTTGGAATGTCACGGAACCGCTCCCCGTCGGTCCGGCCCATGCCCCACGCGCCGGCGAATGGACGGCGCTGGGGGCGCTCGCGACCTGCAGTCTGCTCTTGGTCCTGTTTGCAGCTCCGATCAAGCGTTACACCGATGAAACGGCGGCGCAACTGCTCTCGCCGGCCTCGTACGTCCATGCGGTCCTCGGACCTCAACGAGATGGTCTTGTCCGGCCTCATACAACGGGAGACCTCCGGTGAACAAGGTGTTTCCATTCCCTGTGCTGTCGCTGTCACTCGCAGCCTGCTGGTTGACCCTGGCCGGGCTGTCGCCGGCTCAACTCGCCCTGGCACTCGTCCTTGCGATCGCCATCCCGCATATCACGGCGTCGTTCTTAGGAGAACTGCCTGGAATCCGCTCGACTGGAACCGCCTTGCGCCTCGCCGGATTGGTGGCGTGGGATATCGTGCTGGCGAACATTGCGGTCGCGCGCCTGGTGCTCGGGCCGGTCCCGCGCCTGCGGCCGGGCTTCGTGCACGTCCCGCTCGCCGTGACTCACCCGCATGCGATCGCGCTGTTTGCCAGCGTCGTGTCCATCGTTCCCGGCTCGCTGTCCATCGCGTTTTCACCGGATTCCCGCACCCTGCTGCTGCACGTGCTCCACCTCGAAGACGAGAAGCATTTTGTCGCGAGGATCAAGGAGCGTTACGAGCGCCCGATAATGGACATGTTGGAATGCTGACCGTCGCGCTCTATATCGCCTTCGGTTCCATCGCGCTCGCGATCATATGCTGTACCTTGCGTCTGCTGTGCGGCCCTGATCCGGCCGATCGAGTTCTGGCATTCGATACGCTGTACATCAACACCATCGCGCTACTGATCGTTCTGGACATCCATCAATCAACATCCGTGTTTTTCGAAGCAGCGCTCCTGATAGCGATGATCGGGTTCGTTGCGACCGTGGCATTGGCGCGCTATCTTGCCCGCGACAACATTGGAGAGTAACCACATGCTCGACATCGTTGTATCTGTGCTGCTGCTGGTCGGCAGCGTCTTCATTCTCGTCGGCGCGATCGGGCTCATTCGCTTGCCGGATTTCTTCATGCGACTGCATGGCCCGACGAAGGCCACGACCTTGGGCGTGGGCGGCATGCTGCTGGCCGCGGTCCTGTCCTCCATCCCCGACGGCCTGAGCCTCCGTGAGCTGCTCATCGCCCTGTTCTTGTTCATCACCGCGCCGGTGAGCGCCTTTTTGGTGGGACAGGCCGCCCTGCGACGGCGTCTCCCCTCGCGCGCGCCGCTGCCGGAAGATTTCCCCGGTCTACGCCACTAGCCCGCAGACTTGCCTTCGAGGGTACGACAGGCACCCCTTCTCGGCAATTGACCTGAGCGAAACGGGTGAACTATAAAAGCCCTCCACGATGCAGTCTTGGAGCATGACGGCGCCGTCCGTAACAGTGCCGTCGTCATGTTGGTGCACGTAATGACTGTGGAATGGGCGTAGGCCATGAGGACCGCAGCGCATCCAAGGAGAACGATTCTAGTGGCAACCGACTTTTCGAAGCCGGGGAAACTGGCGGTCCCGTATGCCTTTAAACTTGCCCTCCTGTTGAATCTCCGTCTCACGATCCTCCATGTCGTGAAGGCCCCTCCGGACTTCGAGCACTGGTCTCCGGGTGCGCGCCGTTCCCTTCACTCCTTGAAGACCAAGGCGCTTCTTGAGCTGGGCCGGATCGTGCGTCTTGCGAACGAGAACGGCCTCATGGCCGATCACAGACTTGTGGTGGGCATTCCTCAGAATTCCATCTTGGATGTTGCACAGAGTCCTGACGTTGCCCTTATCGTCATGGGAACTCACAGTAAGACCGGCTGGGATCGACTCCGGTTAGGCAGTGTTGCGGAGAGCACCTTACGCTGGGCGGCTTGCCCCGTTCTCACGGTCCATGCGTCTGTTGCTTCCCGTACCTCCGTCAATCCGCGTCGGCTGAGCCTATCTCGTCTCCTGGTAGCAACGGACTTTTCTGCTTCTTCGAAGGCTGCGCTTCGTGCCGCGATCGTGCTGGCAAAACGGCTGAACGGGCAAGTGGCGTTGGTCCATGCCGCCGAGCCCTCAGGTTCCTTGCAGGCTGGTCCGCTCCACATCGATGAACTCTCGCGGAAGCGCTATGCTCAACAGTTCCAGAGGATTATATCGGCGTCCCAAGCAGATGAGGTCATCACCGACAAGGTCGTGATCACGGGAAATCCGGTTGAAGTCATTCTCGATCAGGCGAAACGCAGGAACGTTGACCTCATCGTCGTTGGAACCCATGGCCGTCGCGGCATGAAGCGACTCATGCTGGGCAGTGTTGCCGAAGCTGTGGTTCGAAGAGCCGCCTGTCCCGTCTTCGTGGTGAAGGCTCAAGCGAAAAAACCGTTTAAATGACCAACGGCACGAGGCGTTCCCCTCCCTCTCCAGAAGTACAAGTTAACCCTAATCCGGAG
Source organism: Nitrospira sp. (assembly GCA_029194665.1). Taxonomy (NCBI): domain Bacteria; kingdom Pseudomonadati; phylum Nitrospirota; class Nitrospiria; order Nitrospirales; family Nitrospiraceae; genus Nitrospira; species Nitrospira sp. The sequence continues at coordinate 309,475 of JARFXO010000006.1, forward strand.
ACATTTTGACATCAGGACACACAATTCATGGATGAGGTGGCGACATTGTTCACCTCGTCTGTGGTATTTTCGTTCCCCAGTCTTGCGGCCTGCCCTCAATCGACCATGGCGGGCCGATCGGCGAAGAGAGTCCCCTTAACAAAGGTGTTCCGTGCAGCCCGACCCCGTATTTTTTAGAGACCTCGCCACGGTATTCCTTGCCGCCGTCGCAGGCGGCATACTCGCTCGGCTTGCCCGGCAGCCGTTGATTCTTGGCTACGTCCTGGGCGGTATCGCCATCGGTCCGTTTACACCGGGACCTACTATCTCGGAATCTCACACATTCGATCTCTTTGCGGAGATCGGCATCATTCTGTTGATGTTTTCGATCGGACTTGAGTTTTCCGTGAAGGACCTGATGCGCGTCAAATGGGTCGCCCTCGCCGGCGGTCCGCTCGGCATTCTCTTGTCCATCGGGTTGGCCCTACTGGTAGGGACCTTGAGCGGGTGGTCGACGACCCAAAGCATCGTGATCGGAGCAGTGACTTCTATGGCGAGCACCATGGTTCTCGCCCGTTTCCTCGTCGATCGAGGTGAACTTCGTTCAAAACACGGACGGGTGATGATCGGTATTGCCCTGGTGGAAGACGTTGCGGTCGTCGTCATGACGGTGCTCATGTCGGCCCTCGGAGAATTCGACTCGGGGCGCTTGCTCGTGATCGGCAAAGCCTTTGCGAAGGCGATGCTGATCCTAGCGCCGGTCGGATACTTGGGCGCCAAAGTCATCCCGCCGATCTTGACGCACGTCGCCAGGACACAAAACCATGAACTGTTCTTGCTCGTGACACTGGCCATCAGCCTTGGGACCGCCGCCGTCACGCAGATGGTCGGACTGTCCCTCGCGCTGGGAGCCTTCCTGGCCGGCCTCATTATCAGCGCATCAGAGTATGGGCACGAAACCTTGGCCAGGCTGCTCTCGCTACGCGATGCCTTCGTCGCGCTCTTCTTCGTGACCATCGGCATTCTGATCGACCCACGCGTGATCATCGATAACCTTTCTCTCCTTGCCACCATGATCGGCTTGATCGTGGCCGGGATGTTCACGATTTGGACAACCATCGTGCGGATGTTTGGCTACTCTTGGCCCACGGCATGCCTGGTGGGGATCGGTCTCACCCAAATCGGCGAATTCTCGTTTGTCCTGGTGCAGGTTGCAAAAGGGGCAGGCCATGTCGGCAGCGAAGTCTACAATGCGACGCTTGCCGCCTCCGTCATCACCATTCTCATGAATGCGGCTCTCGTCCGGTATGTACCTGGGTGGATAGGTCGGAGACGGCTCGCCCATGATCAGCACGACATGGCGCCCTGGCCGCCGGAAGGCGACCCGCTCCGACAACATGTCGTCCTGTGTGGATTTGGACGAGTCGGCAGCTCGCTCGGAAGAGCGTTGGAGACCTTCAGTCTTCCCTACGTGGTCATCGACCGAAATCCCGACACCATTCGCCAGTTGCAGGCCAGACACATTGCCTGCCTCTATGGAGACGCCTCCCACCGCGAATTGCTCATAAAGGCCGGAGCGGAGGATGCGTCTCTGATCATCGTAGCACTGCCTGAAATTGAATCTGCCGCGCTCACAGTGCGCCGCCTCCGCGCCCTCAATCCGAAAGTCCCGATCTTAGCTCGAGCACATGGATCAGCGGAAGCGGAACGACTTGGTACGGTTGGTGCAGCCGAGGTGATTCAGCCTGAAGTCGAGGCGTCGGCAACACTCATCAGACATGCCTTGGCCTGGTTCGGAGTACCGAAGGACCGCATTCTGGACTATGTGGAACAATACCGGCAACCCATGGAAACGAAGCGGCAATCGAGTTAATCTCGTCAGCGACGTTCCTTCCGCTGCTGCGAGAGGTACCGGTACATCCCCTCCACATTCTCCGGGAACCAATCAGCGTAGCGCTGCCACTGCTCGTACTTGGGAAGCCGCACAGTTTTTTTCGCCTCTTCCACACTCGCCCCCTTGCGGACCTGCTCCTCCACGGCCGCTCTGAGGTCTTCCAGGTAGCCGCGAAATTGTCGCACATGCTCCTTCTTCCCGATTTTGCCGTGGCCTGGGACTAGAGTCTCGAAGTCCAATTGCTCGACCTGTTTGAGCGATTCGATCCAGTCGTCCGGATAATCGCTCTGCATCGTGCGGTAGGCCACCGTCTCGACCGGGATGAAATCGACGGCAAAGAGGAGCTTGTTTTGTGGGAGCAGGACGACGAGGCTGTTATCCGAGTGGTTCTTCCCGGTATAGATCAACTCGACATGTTTCCCCCCGAGGTCGATCGACATCCGGTCGGTGAAGGTGAGGTCCGGGACCGGAGTGTTCGGATCCGCTGCTTGGAGAATTTTTTCCCGCGCCGCCGCATGGCTGACGAAGCATGCCTGATCGGCGAAGACGCTGCCGCCGGTGATGTGATCATCGTGGTGGTGGCTGTAGATCACATAACGGACCGGCTGATCGGTCAGGGTCTCGATCTTGGCCTTGAGCCAGGCCGCCGCATCGGAACTGATCGGATCGGTCACGACCACGCCCTTCGGCGTCGTGATGAAAATAGATTGATGAAAGTGATGCCGGAACAGATAGACGTCCTCGGCCAGCTCGGTGACCTCATCATCGGGCGGAGACTGTTGTGCAAACACCCTCTGACCGTCAAACAACAGACATCCGACTATCAACACAAAGAAGAACCATTTCGAGATCGACATGCCGTTCTCTCCTTACAGATGATTCAGGGCCTCGGCCTCACGCCCCGTTAGATCGTATTCGCCGGATTGAGCTGAGCGACTACCAGCCTTCTCGCTTGCTGCCTCTTGTCTCCACATCAGGATTACAGATACAGCGGCTTGATGGGCGACACAACCGCTGCCGGGTCGTTCTTCCACACCGATTCCTCCGCATCCACGTAGAGTTCCACCTCGTTCCCATCGGCATCTTTGAGATAGAGACTCTGGCTGACCGTGTGATCGCTCATGCCGTCGATCGAGATCCCTGCTTGTTCCAGCTCTCGTTTGGCCTGGCGCAGCTCATCGAGGCTGTCTCCGATTTTGATGCCGACGTGATAGAGCCCGCGACGCCTGCCCGGTGGAGGCCCGGGCGCATCGCCGACCTGGATCAACAGCAATTCGTGATGCGTACGACCGGAACTCAGTGCCGCCGCCGCTCCGTTGAAGATCCGCCCGACCTCCTTAAATCCCAGCAGATCACGATAAAACGCCAACGAGCGTTCGAGATCCTTCACATAGAACACAACATGACCAAGGTAATGGGCTTTCATTTGATTCACCCCTTGTTCTGGACGGACTGCTTCAGCAATGCTCTGACCGTCGCGTGCTCCAGCCCGACATCGGGACTTCGTTGCAGTGCGTCGTGATACTGTCTACCGAATCCCTCCCCCTCTTCCGTCGGCATGAGGAGCCTCTGTGCAGAAGCAAGCAGAGCTGAGATTTCCTCAGGGGTTGAGGGGTCATTCTTTTCACTGAGTTCGTCGAGCTTGGTCATCAGTTGGGACAGCGGCCGCAACCAGGCGAACCAGGGATCGTTCAATACCAGCTGCAAAAGCGCTCCGTTGGACGGGATACGTCCATGCACGCGCTCATAGGACACCCGCTCGTTGTCCAGCAAGGCCTTGTGCAGACGAAGCAGAGCACGAAAAAGATCGTCCAGATGCGTGCGTGATCGGTCCGAACTCGACAAGCTCCCGTCTCCTTCCTTACTGGTTACTTCCAGAATTTCTTATCCAAGCTCATCGCTCGTCTCTCACGATACGCATTTCAAAGTTCCCCTTGCGCGGGCACCGAAGCAAGTCCGGTACGGTCTTCTCTGATTCTCTCTCGTTGGACAGGTCCGGTAACAGGCCTGCCCAACCTTCGGATCAGCATGAAGAACAAGGGGACAAACAAGACGGAAAGGATCGTCGCGGCGATCATGCCGCCGAACACACCAGTCCCGATCGAATGACGACCGGCCGCCCCTGCTCCACCGGCCACGACCAACGGCACCACACCGAGAATAAACGCCAATGAGGTCATGAGGATGGGACGGAACCGAAGGCTGGCCGCTTCGATCGTCGCATCTCTCAACGGGAGGCCGTGCTGGTACCGTTGATTCGCGAACTCCACGATGAGAATGGCGTTCTTGGCCGCGAGCCCGATCAGTGTGACGAGGCCGATCTGGAAATAAATATCGTTGGCCATCCCCGACAACCAGACCGCCGACAAGGCGCCGAACACGCCGAACGGTACGGCCAGGATCACGGCAAACGGGACGGTCCAACTCTCGTACTGAGCGGCCAGCACCAAAAACACCATAAGCAAGCCGAATCCAAACGCGACAACCGACTGAGAGCCGGCTTTACGTTCCTGATAAGAAATGCCGCTCCAATCGAGATCGAACCCCTGAGGGGTCAAGACCTCTTGCGCCGCCCGCTCTAACGCATCGAGGGCCTGGCCTGAGCTGTAGCCCGGCGCCGCTGAACCCAGGACAAGGGCGGTATTGAATCCATTGAAGTGAGTGACGGGGTCAGGCCCGCTGGAATAGCTCGTCGTCACCACTGTGTCGAGGGGGATCATCGTCGGTTCTCGGCCGTTCACTGCCCGAACGTAAATCTTACTGATATCGGCCGGGCGCGATCGATACTGAGGCTCCGCTTCGGTCTGGACCCGATAGACACGGCCGAATTTTACGAAATCGTTGATGTACAGGTTGCCGAAATAGGCCTGCAGCGTGTCGAACACTTCAGAGATGGGCACACCGAGCGCCTTGGCCCTCTCTCGATTGATCTTGGCGTGCACGCGGGGTGCGCTCACGCGAAAACTGGTACTGACCGCCCCGATCGCCGGGTCCTGCCTTGCCTGTTCGACGAACTCCTGAGCGAGCGCGCCGAACTGCTTAAAATCCCCACCGCTCGGGTCTTGCAGTTGCACGGAAAAGCCGCCGGTGGCGCCCAGGCCTCGAATCGAGGGAGCATTAAACGCCAGGATCAACGAACCGGGGATCTTCGCAAACTCTCCGAACGCGCCTCCGATCAGCGCCTTGACATGGTCCGGCTTGCTCTTCCGTTCATCCCAATGTTTGAGAGGCGCGAAGACGGTCGCCGTATTGGTTCCCCTGGTATTGAAGACGAAGTTCTGTCCCGAGAGCGCTTGTGTCCCATAGACCGCTGGCAGGGTATGGTAGTACTGCTCGATTCGATCGACGACTGCGTCCGTCCGCTTTTTCGACGCCCCATCCGGGAGCTGAACGACGGTAATAAAATATCCCTGGTCCTCTTCCGGCAAGAAGGCCATGGGAATCACCGTGAACAATTTCACTGCGACACCGATCACGACCGCACAGAGCGCGAGCGAGAGCACCATGTGTTTCAACGTGAAACCCACGCTTGTCGAGTACCGAATCTGGACCCATTCGAACAGCCGGTTAAATAGTCCGAAGAAGCCCTTGCGTCGCCCATGGCTCGGCTTCAGCACGAGTGCGCAGAGGGCCGGACTCAGCGTCAGTGCGACGAACCCAGAAATCGCGACGGAGACCGCAATCGTGATGGCAAACTGTTTGTACAATTGCCCGGTGATCCCTCCGAGAAATCCCACCGGCACAAAGACCGCACACAACACCAGCACAATGGCGATCACGGGGCCTGCCACCTCCTCCATGGCCTTCTTGGCCGCATCTTTCTGTGACAGTCCATTCGCCATGTGGCGCTCCACGTTTTCCACAACCACAATGGCATCATCCACCACAATCCCGATGGCGAGCACCAAACCGAAGAGGGTGAGGGTATTGATCGAAAATCCCAGGGCCGCCATCCCGGCAAAGGTTCCGATCAGCGAGACCGGAACCGCCAAGACGGGTATCAATGTGGCGCGCCAGCTTTGAAGAAAGAGGTACACCACCAGGACCACCAAGATCATGGCTTCCCCTAAGGTCTTGACCACTTCCTTGATGGAGACATCGACAAAGCGTGTCGTGTCGTACGGAATGTCATAGGTGACGCCGGGTGGAAAGATCTTGCTCAGCCTCTCCATTTCCCCGCGAATTCCCTTGACCGTGTCGAGGGCGTTGGCACCGGGTAACAGAAAAGTGAGAAGCAGCGCGGTGGGTTTGCGGTTATAACGGCCCTCGAGCACGTAGGATTGCGCCCCCAACTCGACCCGCGCGACATCTTTGAGACGAACCATCGACCCGTTCGGCATTGCTCGAACGATCATATCCTCGAATTCGTGCACGTCGGACATGCGTCCGTCGGCAAAGAGCGGGAGGGTGAGCTCCGTGGAGATCGGCATGGGCTCCCGCCCGACGGTTCCGGCGGGGAAGTCACGGTTCTGTTCGCGCACGACATTCGCGATGTCGGTCGGTGTCAGACCCAACTGCGCCATACGCACTGGATCAAGGACGAGACGCATGCTGTAGTTCTGTTGTCCAAAGACCAGCGCATCGCCGACGCCGGGCAAGCGCTTGATATTGTCGAGGATGCGCAGGATCGCGAAATTCGAGAGAAACAGCGCATCTTGCTGCGGATCGTCTGAATTCAGCACCATGACCGTCAGCAGATCCGGCGACATTTTTTTAACGGTCACTCCTTGACGAATGACTTCCGGCGGAAGCTGCGGCTCGGCAAGCTTCTGGCGATTCTGTGCCTGGACCTGCGCAATATCCACGTTCGTGCCGATTTCGAAGGTCAGCTTGATGGTCATGTGACCATCGTTCGTGCTCGTCGAATCGAAATAGAGAAGGTGATCGATCCCGGGAAGCTGCAACTCGATGGGGCGGGCGACCGATTCCGCCACGACTTCCGCGCTCGCACCGGGATAGTCGGCTTCGATCTGCACCACCGGGGGCGTGATTTCAGGAAATTGAGCGATGGGCAGGGCCAACATTGCCACGAGCCCTATCACCACGAGTACAATGGAAAGAACTGAGGCAAAAATCGGCCGATCGATGAAAAACCCGAGGTTCATTTTGCCTGTTTCGCGCTGCCGACCGACGATGGAGGCGTCTTTGGTGTCGTTGAGGCAACCGTAACGGGCATGACCTGGGCGCCGGGAGCGACTCGCTGGAATCCCTCCACCATCACCCGTTCCCCTGCACGGAGCCCTTCCTCGATGAGCCACCGGTCTTCTTGCCAATCCGTCGCCTTCACGTCTCGGACTTCTACCTGGTCACCCTGTCCGACGACATAGACGACCGCGCCCTTTGGTCCCTGCTGGACCGCACGTTGCGGAACAAGGATGGCATTGGGTTTCGACACTCCGTGAAAGCGCACGGTCACGAACTGGCCGGGCAACAACACCCGGTCGGGGTTCGGGAACACCACCCGCGCTTGCCGGGAACCAGTCTGAACCTGCAACCCGATTTCAGCAAAATCCAACACTCCCTCATGCGCATAGGTCGTTCCGTCCACAAAGATGATGGTGCCCGTCAACTTGTAGATTCCCGGGTGCTGAATCCGCTTCGACAGGGTGTCCCGCCGTCGCTTGAGGAGAAAACTCTCCGGCGCGCTCACGATCACATACATGGGATCGACTTGATGAATGACCGTCAGGAGATCCGTCTGCGCGGTGACTAGCCGCCCCTGGTAGTAACGCGTTCGCTCGATCAAGCCGTCGACCGGAGCCACGATCAGCGTATTGTCCAGATCGAACTTGGCCTTGACCAGATCCCCTTTAGCCGCTTCCAGCGCGGCCCGCGCGGCAAGATCTTCCGCAATCGCATCGTCCACATCCTTTTGGCTGACGGCCTGCTCCACGAGCAACGGCTTGACACGCGCCAGATTTTGCTTGGCCTGGACGAGCCGCGCCTCGGCTTGCGCAACTCGTCCCTTCGCGCTCACGAATGCCGCCCGGAAGGGCACAGGATCGATCTCGTAGAGACGATCACCTTGCTTGACGTCGCGACCCTCGGGGAAAAACCGTTGCTTGATGATGCCGGTGACTTGCGGGCGAATCTCAACAATGCTCGACGCCTCGGCTTGCCCGATAAACTCCGGTTCATCGGGAAGAGTCTGAGCAAAAGTTTCAACGACCTGCACTTCGGGGATCGGACGAGGCGCGGAAGAGCCGGCTTCGCCCTTGCAGCCGAACAGGCCGGCTGCTCCGACGACGAAAAGCACGCCAATCACGAGCCTCATCGGTATCGGCTTAGTTCGCAAGACGTTTTTCATGACATACAACACGCGGTGAGAATCCACTCAGCAAGCATGAGATGTCAAGGGCATGGTAATCACGATGTCGCCGGGTTGGGCGGTGTCGCTGGGTTCATGGGCCGGTTCTGCTCCTTGTGCAACTAAGGCCGTTGCTTTTTCAGGCGTGCGGTTGTAGACCTAAAGCATGAAGCCCGCCTTAAGCAGGTTGCCGGCCATTGCGCTACCCATCTTGCCAAGTCCAATGAATCCGATCGATTCCATAGCATGAACTCCTCAGTTATCGCTCTAGTCCATATTCGTCCGGACCTTACTATGCTCGGTGCTGAGGTTGATCTCGTCGCTCACAGCCATGTAGCCGCCAATCCTACCAGCTCCTGACTCTTCCGTCATTCTGCTTGCATGCGTCCACTGTGTCAGTTATGCATGCCATGTCATAATTGTCACAAACGTTTGTTGAGATCCGAAGAAATCTATTTTAACCGTAAGCAGATTCACTGGGACAAATCATCTCGAAATATAAACCGACCTTCGTTCCGTTCACTGGCATCACGCTTGCTTCACTCGGCGATGCCATCAATTACCCGCTCAATTTCCTAAGGAGTCTTATTTTGAGGTTCTAAGACATTCAATTCTCGCCAGGCCAGAGACCGCGAGTCCAGAGCCACAACCGAAAGGAGTATCTCGATGCGAATGTGGCTTCTGCTCAGGTCCACCGGCTCCGTCCGCCTGGACTGCGCCAGACCGTTGGTGTCGTCGCTCAAGGCTATCGTCGGCGGTTGCCTGAATCTCTTCTACAGCTGGAAGATTGTGGTTGGCGTCATGATGTTCGCGACGATCCCTGCCTCTGCCTTCGCCCAAGTTACGATGTCGGCTGGTGAGCTTCTTCCTGGCACCCCTCTCTTGGAGTCGGTTCCACCAGTGGAGAATCCTTGCCCTCGATTCGCTCCTGGAAGTGTCGTACATCAGCCACCGGCGCTTTTTAGCCACGATGGCCTGTTGGTCGTCCGATTTTCCTATCAAACCCGAACCGACATGGCGAACCGATCGTTGTTTTGCTTTATGACACCGAGCGGTCTTGAAAACCCGACGCTGCATGTGAAGCCCGGGGACCAGTTAATCATTACCGTGACCAACAATACGCCGGCGCAATCGGGACTTATGCGGCTCAATCCGCCACACTGTGGCCCTGGTCACGCCCACATGACAGGGGCATCGCTGAACATTCACTATCATGGCACCAACACGTCACCCACATGCCACTCCGATGAGGTGATCAAGACCCTCATTAATTCCGGCCAGACGTTCCAATATAGGCTCACTATTCCTGCCGACGAGCCACCGGGTCTGTACTGGTATCATCCCCATGTGCACGGACTATCGGAACAAGCAGTTCTGGGTGGCGCCTCCGGAGCCCTGGTCGTCGACGGAATTGAAAACCTCAAACCGGCCGTTGCGCATCTGCGTCATCGAATCCTTATGATACGGGACCAGCCGACGATCCAAGGCTTGCCGGAAGGCGTAGGGGGAGACCCCAATGGCATCCCGTTCCAGGACCTCACGGTCAACCATATTTCTACAAACGCCACGACGGACACGACAACCGGTCGCACCACCTATACCCCTGCCATCCTTCACATGGAAGCGGGAGAGCGGCAGTTCTGGCGTGTATCCAACTCTACTGCGGACAGCATTCTGGATCTCCAAGTGCGGTTCGACAGCATCCCGCAACCCATCGATATAGTAGCAATTGACGGGGTACCGGTGAACTCCCAGGATGGGGCTCAGCCTGGGAGCCTGATTCAGGTGACACACTTCCGTCTGCCGCCTGCGTCGCGGGTAGAATTTATCGTGAATGCCCCCCCTGCCCACTGTGAAGTGGCGCAGTTGGTGACCCAGAATATCAACACGGGAACCGACGGTGACGATGCTCCCAATCGGCCCCTCTTGAACATTCATGTGAGGGCTCACGGGCATCACGAACCTGCCGAGGATGACCGCGTCGGCCATTTCGAGGCGTACAATCCCAAACTGACACGGTTCGCCGGTTTGGTCGCTGCGTCTGTTACCGCAAGACGGCTACTGTTTTTCGATGAGATCCAACCGACAGAGTTCTTTATGGCTGTAGAAGGGCAGCCCAAAAAGGTGTTTGACCCGAATGCAGGACCTGCCATTACTGCGACCCAAGGAACGGTGGAAGAGTGGACTGTGGAAAATCGTACGCTGGAAAACCACGAATTCCACTTGCACCAGGTTCACTTCCTGGTGGAAGCGCAAAGTAACTTTGAAATGAACGGCAGCGCGCCGGCGCCGGGGATCACCGGACAATTCCTCGACACGATCGAAGTTCCACACTGGGATGGCGACCCGAGCCACCCGTATCCTCGTGTCACGCTCCGGATCGACTTTCGTGGGCCTGACATCGGCGATTTCGTGTTTCATTGCCACATCCTGGGTCACGAGGATTTGGGCATGATGAACATCATCCGCGTCCAGCGACAATCTACGACTTCCAACGCGCCTGCTACAAACTTTGATAGGAGGTTGAGCATGGCGATTCAACCGGATCTCAGATGATGCTCAACTTCACAGGCCTGGCGAGATGTGTGCGGCCGGTTCCTTGCCAAATGGTACCCGAGAGGGTTCGAAGCGAAATGTTATAGCCAAGCCTATACTCATTGACAGGCTTTGACGATTTCGTCGATGGCCGCATGTGACGAATCGCCCGAGCACGGGCTAACAACGCATCCGCATCCACTGAGGCGCCGTGCGTCATCTGTTCGAGATACGAGATGACCTGAACATTCCGGCTTCGATGCTTAGCACTCGCCTGTTGTTTGAGTGGCTTCACCAACGGCTCCGGACCATCCTTGATGGTCAGAGCCACCATCCTGCTTCTCCCAATCTGTACCGATAAATTGACAAGTACATCAAGCGCCCTATACTGTGAACCACTTGGAGCATCCCTCCAAGGGAGGACTCTTATGGGCAACCCCATCCGTGCCCGCGTCAAGGGCGGCATCATCGAACCGCTGGAACGGATCAACCTGCCGGAAGGCCAAGAAGTCATGGTGACCATTCTCGCTCCAACCGATCGCGAGGCTTTTCAGCGTAGCGCAGGGCAGTGGAAAGGCACACTCGACGCCGAAGCGCTGATCCGCGATATCTACGCCGATCGGCTGGTTTCTACGAGACCAATCCCCAGCCTATGACCTCTCGGTATCTTATCGACACAGACTGGATTATTCATTATCTGAACGGTCACCCCAATATCGTCAGCCGGCTGAACACCTTGCGTGATGAAGGCTGTGCGGTGTCGGTTGTCTCGCTCGCCGAACTGTACGAAGGCGTCTACAACTCCTCCAATCCAGCGGGCAACGAACGCGCCTTGAATGATTTTCTCCGTGGGGTCACGGTTCTCAGTATCGATGACGAGACTTGCAAAATCTTTGGCCACCACCGTGGACGCCTCCGCGCTGCAGGGAAGATGACAGGTGACTTTGACCTACTCATCGGCTCTACAGGGCTCCGCCACGGGCTGAAGGTGCTGACAAACAATCGGCGCCATTTTACTCTCATCGAGGGACTTCTTATCGAATCACTCTAGTCCCCATTATTCACGGCTCGGGCCAGAAAAAAAAGCATCGCGGCTCCGAACTGTGCTAGAGGAGCGGTGCTCAGCCACTTCTACGTACAGCCTGGAAGACAACTCGATGGCGACAGACTGCTTATCGCAAGTAACGTTCGAATTCTGCGACAAACTGAAGCCAGTGGTGGCGCGGTTTGATCAGACGCAAGCCAGCACCGATGGGGGCGCCCTGTTGCTCAAAGCGTTGGATGACCGCCTCGGGCTGAGCGGCCAGTTGGCGGCCTGTCTGGTCCACCGCCGGGACCCGGACAAGGTCCATCATCCACTTCGTGACCTGCTGCGGTAAGGGATCTGCGGCGTGGCTTGTGGCTATGAGGGCGCGAACCACGCGGCCCGACTGGCGGACGATCCGCTGCACAAACTGGCGGTGTGGGTGGAACGATCAGTGCCTCGCCTCGTCTTGCACCTGCCCCAGGGCGCCCCGTGGGGTGAGACGTGGTGCCGCATCGCCGTGTCCGTCGGGGCCACACCCGGCTAACGTCGAATGTACCAGGAAGACAACAGGTGTGTGCCGCATGCACAAGCGGAGTGGTGTCTCTGCAAGCGCCCCAGCAGAGCTCCAAGCGTGTGTCGTGATGTCGCGCCCGAGCGAAAACCTCGCTATCATCTTGCCTGCCCCTCCCGCTCACAGGTTCGGCTACACCCACGCGGTCGTTCCAACAGCGTTCTGGCGCTCATGGCGAATAATGTCCGCTAGAACTCTCCAGTGGACCAGTCGGAGCAGGTACGCTCCTGGATACCTGTCGAACGGCTCCTGAAGCCGCACCTCAGCCCCTGTGTCGTTGCTCGCCTAAGCCGAGACGGAGCGCTTCGATGTCCACCTCCTGTTCCAGACGGTGCAGAACCTCGTCGCTGATCGTGCCTTCATCCCGGAGCCGAATCAACGCCGAGCGTTCGGCTGCTAAGGTCGCTTCTCTGAGTCGAAGGAAGGCTTCGCTCGTTTCTTTCTTACAATCAGGATCGATCCCGGCATCCGGCGAGAAGCGCCGCAGGCGTCCTCCATAATGCAATTTCAATTGCTCGACATGAGCCGGTTTCGGCCAGTCTGCTTTGGTCAATTCGTTCAGGCGTAACAATGCCGCGCCGGCCGCCTGTTCCCTCGCATGCATTTCTTCTTCCTCTCCCTCCGAATCGCCGGTTACTCCAAGCATCCGTATCAGCGGAGCCAGCGTCAACCCTTGGACGACCAACGTGGCAAGAATCACCGCAAAGCTAAGCAAAATGATTTCCGACCGGAAAGGGAAGGGCGCGCCGGTGCTGGTGGAAACAGGCAAGGCCATCGCGGCAGCTAAGGTCACAATGCCTCGCATGCCCGTCCAGGCCACCAAGAAAACATGCGGCCATGGCGGCAGAGGATCTCTGGCGCGGAGCTTTGGGCTCAGGTATCGTGGAATTGTCGCGATCAAGGGAATCCATCCCAATCGGACGACAATGGCTGCCCCACTAATGAGCGTCCCGCCGATCACGAGGGACCACAATCGATCCGACGAAACGGCTTCCCGGAGCGTACCGAGTTGCAAGCCGATCAGGATGAAGATCACACCATTCAACAGAAACACGACCAAATCCCACACGGCACGTCCCTGAAGTCGGGTCGTCGGCGCAACCACCTTGCTGAAGTGTTGCCGTATATAGATGCCCCCGGCAACGCAGGACAGCACCGCGGAGGCATGGATCGATTCACCAATCACCCAAGCCACGTAGGGAGCCAATAACGTCGCCGCGATCTCGGTAAAGCTGTCCTCAATGGCGTGGAGTACCCATCGCGTGACCCATCCGACCAGAACTCCGACCACGACGCCCGCCACCGCAGCATACACAAATTGGAACAGCGCCTCGCCCATCACGAAGCCGCCGCTGACGACTGCTGCGACGGCGGCCCGATAGAGAACCAATGCCGTCGCATCATTGACAAGACTTTCGCCTTCCAGAATTGTGACGATCCGGCGCGGCATGTTGAGCCGTTTACCGATGGCCGTGGCCGATACGGCGTCGGGAGGAGAAACGATCGCGCCGAGTGCGACGGCTTCAGCCCAACCGAACCCCAACAGAGCATGGGCGACTCCGGCGACAGCCGCCGTGGTCGCCAGCACAAGTCCCACCGCCAAGCGTGAGATCGGACGGATGTTCCGGCGGAAATCGCGCCAAGACGTGAAGTAGGCAGCCGCCCATAAGATGGGCGGCAAGAAGACCAAAAAGATCAGATCAGGATTCAACGTGACGGTCGGCAAACCCGGCACAATACCCAACAAGAGTCCGCCGATGACGAGCAGAATCGGATACGGGATTAAGATTCTCTGCGCCACGGTCGTGAGCGCCAGCACGACTGCGAGCAACAGAATGATGATTTCGAGCTGGTGGAGGCTGTCCATCTCTATACGACTACAGTCGATTGAGTTATGCTGCTCTCGGCTCGTATTCCATCAGCCCGCCTTTTCAATCGGGATCACATCGCTGCCTGGGAAGAGACATTCAACAAGTCATCGGCCCGAGCTAGCCAGGGAACTAGGGTACACCACTCCGGTGTATGTTCGGGCCGCTTGATGCCATGGAAGTCCCTTGCCTATGTGCTGCGACCTTCCGGTTATACTCCAAGTGCGGCGTCGGTCTCCCAGATCAAAATCTCTGCCCCTTCAGTCCTACCGGCAGTGAGTTGCCTGGCGCCGGCCGCCGTCAATCGTGCCTCATCACCGGCATGTAATATTCCGGCGTCTTCGAGCTCATCGGTTTCACCACGTCGTCATTGTGCACCAGCAGTAAGCCATGGTGCGTATTCCGCGGATCATAGTGGTTTGAGAAGCTGAAGGAATGATGCGAATCAAGCCAGCTGATCTGTGTGTGGAACCGCTGACTGCTTCGCCGGATATCCACGCACGGTTGCAATTTCGTCGAGGTCATGGCTGCCTCCTTTCCTAGACATTCTCACCGCAGCCGATGGTATTGTCTCGGCTTCACGGCTGAGATAACATCCAGACGGGGCTTTGGGAAGAACGCACCATTTGGTAACCATCCTACTTGGGCCTTCCGACATGAAACGGATGCCGACCTCCTGTCCGGCCGAGGTGACGCTGCAGGTGGTCGGTGGGCGATGGAAAGTCATCATCCTGTGGTTTCTCTTGGAAGAGACCCTGCGCTTCTCCGACCTCCAGCGCGCCGTCGCCGGCATCACCCAAAAAATGCTGACGCAGCAGTTGCGCGAACTGGAGCGCGATCACATCGTGCAGCGGACCGTCTATCCTCACGTCCCACCGAAAGTGGAGTACTCATTGACCCCGTTGGGGCGGAGCCTCAAGCCCATCGTGGAGGCGATGCATCACTGGGGACTTGAGCGCGTCGAGAGGCAGTCCGAGTCCTCATGACCTCCATCCTGTTCCTACCTGCCGGATCGCGATGAGCAGCTCGCTGCTCCGTTCTCCCCCCGATGATGATTCCATCGCCAGGCTTTAGAGTTCGACAGCTTCCTTTACCGACACCCCCGCTTCCTCTGCCACGTTCAGCGCGACCGCTGCCCAGTCGAGGTCTCCTCGGCCTCGCGCCATCGCCGACAAGAATCGATCATGGAGCAAGCCGGCCAATGGAAGCGGGGTCGTACTGTCGGCTGCGGTCTGGAGCACCAGATCGACATCCTTCAATCCCAACTCCACGGTGAAGCCTGCCGGTCGAAACCGCTGCTGCGCGATCGCGCGGCCGTAGGTCTGGTAGGCAGGGCAGGCAAACAGAGTACTGCCCAGCATGTCCGCCAAACTGTTTCGATCGATGCCGTTTTTTTCTCCCAACACAAGCGCCTCGGCAAGAGCTTCAATGGCCGAGGCCAGCAGAAAGTTCCCCGTCAACTTGACGACATGCGCCGCAGCCGGTTCCTCGCCGAAGTCAAAGATGCCTTGTCCGATAGAATCGAGGATGGGACGCACCCGCTCCTTGGCTGCCTCAGGACCGGAGGTACAGATCCACAACTTCCGTGCAGCCGCCGCCTCCGGGCGTCCGAACACCGGAGCGGCAACATACTCAACTCCGTAATGTCTGTGCTGTTCCGCCAAACGGCGAGCCAGCCACGGAGAGACGGTGCTCATCGAAAGATGGATGCCCTCAGGGCCAAGTCGTTCCAGAAATCCTCGATCACTGTCGCCGACTTCCTCCAGCGCCCGATCATTCGCCAACATGGTGATCACGATGCCGCCGCGTTGGACGGCGTCGCCGGGTTCATGGGCCAGCTTAGCTCCTTGTGCAACTAAGGCCGCGGCTTTCTCAGCCGTACGATTGTAGACATGAAGCTGGAAACCGGCCTTGAGCAGATTGCCGGCCATTGCGCTGCCCATCTTGCCAAGTCCGATGAATCCGATTGAGTCCATAGCTTGACCTCCCGTTATCGGTCATTGCCCAAACGCTCCTTGAATTCCTCTCGGAGCATTCTCACAGTCCGCCTCGCCTCTTCGACCTATCAAGAACGAGCGGGTTCGATTCGAGATTGTTCCACCAACCAGCGCAGCATGGTGATCGGGAGGAAGATGTCCAATCGCCTCACGGTCGTCTCAATCCCCTCTACCTTTCCTCTGGATGCAGACACCGACAACCTGCCGTTCCCGCTTCAATGTTCGTCTCTGTCTCCGATTACTGGAAAGTTGTGTCCTATTCAGAACTCGCTGGAGCATCGACGAAACGGGCTCAAGTGATACCGGTGTCCGATTTGCTTGACGGATGGTCATCGGACCGACTCGCGAGATTTGTCTGGAGCTCCGAGGATTGCGTAAACATGACGCCGATCACACCGGCCATCATTTGCACGACTCCAAGTAGAACGAGTGCGATACGACTTCCCAGATGATCAGCCGCCCAGCTGAAGGCCGTCATGCCCGCCATGGCGGAGACCATCGTGATGGTGCCGAAGATCGTCAACGCTCTTGCACGAGTCTCCTGAGGAGCGGTTGCCTGAATAAAGGCCGTGATCATCGGCATGACAAGGGCCGTTCCGGCACCGATGACGATCACGAGACCAAGCGCCGCCACAAAGCTGTCAACCGCTGCGAGACCCACCATGGCCAACCCTTCAATCACCGGCCCCGCCGATATCGGCAACAAATGATCGATGAGTGTTCTCCGGGCGATCGACATTAACAGCACCGACATGAGTATCATGCCGAGGCCAAGGGCCGACCATATCACCCCAAGAGCCATCGGCCCTCCAGAAAGCATGTTCTTGGTGATGACGGGAAGGAGAAAGGTGAAGCCCGTCGATGCGAGGGTGAAGAGGGCGCCTAACAGGGCCACCCGAAAAATGATTCGTTGCTCAACAAACACAAGCCGGAATCCGGCTGCCAGTTCATTGATCCATCCACCGGATGTTCCACTCCGGCTCGGGCTCGGTGCTTCTGAATTTACGCGTATCGGCATCTTAGAGAACGCGGCGAGCAGAAAGGTGGCGGCATTGGCGTACAGGACGTGCCCCACTCCAAGGAGGGCAACTGTGGCGCCGCTGATCGCGGGTCCGCACAACATGCCGAGCGTTGCCGTGCTTTGTATTGCCGCATTGGCAGCGGTCAGGCGCGAAGCTTGTACCAGAGAGGGAATGGTCGAGTTCAAGGCCGGCCCATACGGCATTGCAGCAAGGGCGATCAGAAAAACAAATGTGTACAATGTGGGTAAGGTCAGCATACCGAGAATAGAAAGGGTCGCGAGCCACGCCAAAAGCGCAACACGCGCGAGATCCAGTGAGATCATCACGCGAAGTTTCCAGTCGGCTGACAGACGATCGAGATACACACCGATCACTGGGCCGAGGACCAAGGGCGGGATGGTCTGAAGGACACCGATGAACGTCATTTTAACAGCAGAACCAGTGAGGTCGTACACGAACCACAGGATCGCCGGCCTATTGAGACCGTCCCCGAGTTGGGAAATTAGCTCCCCAGTCCAAAGCCACCGCACATTTCTCTTCGAGCTCAGCTGCTCACCGACCTCAAGAGTTCCCTGTGTCCGCTCATCATCCCGGAGGCCCTGAAAAGTCTCGCGCAGCAAGCTCACGAGGGACATAGCTTTACCCAAGAGAATTAGGAAGTAAGGCCTACTATTCCGGCATAACCGGGGTGTCTATGAAAAGGATTCTCTTGCTTTGGCGCACGACCTCGACCGCATAGGAGGCCTTCTCTGAAAGGTCCTGCTACGTTTCGCTTCAACTTCAATCCGTCGTGGCCTGCTGCCATGCCGATCCGCAAGGTCGTGCCTCCTCCTACTCCCTCAGACTGCCTTCCGCAACAAGACCTCGATTGACCATGCCGTCACTCTGTAGTGAAGGGATGGAACGGTTTGTTCTGCTCCCGGGCTGCGAAAGTCCTCCGGGCTCGGGAGGCTCGTATCGATCACTCGCCGCCGGTCCGTCGGGTGACCTTCCTGGATCGTGAAGGTAAGATCGTCCCAATGACGGCCGTCACGGCTTGATCTGCCCATCGGTCACCGACGCCGGAGCGTTCGAGTGAGGTCTTCATCAAGAGCGATCAAGATAAGTCGAAGAGCCTCATTCCAACCCGACACGAGTGCCTCGGGCGTCCGTTCCATGACCTCCACTTCTTTCCGATACTCCTGATGCCACAGAACCTCTGCCTGACTGGACGCCTCATGAAGGAGGAAGAATTGGACAGCCAGAACGGCCTTGGCAGGGGTCGCACGATAGTCTCCATACAGGGCCGTGAGGGTCCCCTCAAGCAGGTGCGTGGCAGGCAACGGCCCTGACGAATCCATGACATACTGGAAGAGGCCGGCCGTTGTCATCCAGTTCAGCGTCTGCTGAGTAAGCATGGCATTGGGCGGGACAAACCACTCGTTGTAAAAGTCTCCTTCGTAACGTGCATCGCTCGTGCGATACACCAGCTCCTTTCCTTCAAAAGCCGACGAGACTCGAAATTTTCGAACCTTCAGGACGGTCTCAGGAATCGAGGCGCGCGTCTCGCCTGGGCGCGCCGTCTCCAGAATATAAGAGTGCTTCTCCGGATAGCTCCTATCGAGATTCACGCAACCGCCAAGCGCGAGCGCGACAAGGCAGACGCCGATGAAATCAGGCGCTGCTCTCCCGGACGAGTTATCGCTTTGTCGCCCCCGCCCGAGGCGGAGGTTCGCCCAAGAACACTTGAGCGGGATATCGTTTCGCATTGTCGGTTATTTCCCGAAGGTTCTCTGACATGACGCGCAGATTCTCTACTGTGTCCTCGATATCTTGACTCTTATTTGCGAGCAGCGTGTCGACTCGCTGGAGGCTCTTCCCTAACCGGTTCGAGGCATCCGGAAAGCTGTCGGACGCGATCTTGATCTGTTTGGAGATGTGTGACAACTCCATGACCAAGTTTTTTGCCCCTTCCATCGTGCGGGCTGCGTCCGACACGATGGTGACCAACTCTGGGCGCTCCATAACCCGGCGACCTTGTTGAGCGATCCTCTCAAGATCGGCCAGCACTCGGCCCGTCTGGCTACTCAATGCCTGCACATTTGTGTCTTTGACCACTTTCGTCACTTCAAGCACAAGGCCATCCAGATGTCTGGCTATTGTGTGGATGTCGGCTTTTTCCAAATCTCTGGCTATAGTATGGAGAGCGGCACCCAATACACTCACGCTGCTCGGAGCGGAAGGCAGGTACGCAGCTTGAGGTTTCCACGGCACTTCCAGTACCGGATACATCTCCGGATCTAGGTAATCCGCTTCTAAGTACACCACTCCGGTCACGCCCTGTGAAGCCAGCCGGAGCCGAAGCCCCGCTGAAATCCTGTCGTCACGCTCCGTTTCTTTTTCTTCCTGCGTGAGATGAGGGTTTAGATCAGCAGCAGATCCACGGACGAGGATATAGCGCCCATAGCGCCGCAAGTCGTCCTTGCCGAGTTCTTCCCCATAGACATCGCCCACGAAACCGATCGCTTCCACCGTTCCGAGCTGCACGCCGCGATACTTGATCGGCGATCCGACCGCGAGGCCCTGGACGGATTCGTCAAAATAGCTTTCCCAATACACCACCTTTTTGAACCACTTCCCTCCACTCAACGCGACGATCGCGATGATCAGTGTGACCAATCCGAGCACGATAAAGACGCCGATCTTATGATAGTTGGCCTTGGCGCTCATCGCTCTCCACCCGTGCCTTTTGCGGCGGTCTCGGCCGACACACCAGGATTGAGAAATTGACGCACCCAGGGATTGGTGGCATGTTCGCGTAACTCCTGAGGCCGTCCTGTCGCCACGATCTTTTTAACCCCCTTGTCCAACATGATCACCCGATCGGCGATGGTGTCAATGCTCGACAACTCATGTGTGACGATGACGAACGTGATCGCGAGATTGCGGGCAAGGTCGAGGATCAATCGGTCGAGTTCTGCCGAGGTAATCGGGTCGAGTCCCGCAGACGGCTCATCCAGAAAGAGAATATGCGGGTCAAGCGCCATGGCGCGCGCGATGGCCGCACGCTTCTGCATGCCGCCGCTGAGTTCGGAGGGCATGTAATCCAGAAACGTTTCCAGCCCTACCAATTTGAGTTTCATACGAGCGATCAGATCCATGGCATCCGACGGAAGGGCTGTGTATTCTTCCAGAGGCAACCGGACATTTTCCAACAGGGTCATGGAACCGAACAGCGCGCCCATCTGATACGTGACCCCGATGCTCTTGAGAATTTCGGTGCGCTCCTCTCCCCCGGCCGTCACGATGTCCTTCCCGCCGATGAAGATATGCCCGGCGGCGGGCTGGTACAGACCGATCATGTGTTTCAGCAATGTGCTCTTTCCGCTGCCGGATCCCCCGAGGATGGCAAAGACCTCGCCACGATGGATCTCAAAAGAGATGTCGTCGATCACCACTGAGCCGTCGTAAGCGGCGGTGAAGTGCTGCACTTGAATAATCGGCCTATTTTCTTTTGGCAACATGACGTGCAACGGTTACAAGTCTAGGGCATAGAACACCACTGCAAAGATGCCATCCACAATGGCGATGAGCACGATGCCGCTGACGACCGCGCTGGTGGTCGATTGGCCGACCGCGCTGGCGCCTGTTTTGGTCTCCAAACCGCGAAGGCAGCCGATCGCGGCTACCACAACACCGTAGACGAATGATTTAACCAGTCCACCCACGAGGTCCCCCACTGTCACCGCCGACAGGACTTGGTTCACATAGGTGATGAGCGGGTACCCCAGCGATCGCATCACGATCGCTCCTCCCATCAAACCGAACAGGTTTGCGAACACCGTCAAGACCGGGATCATCGCCACCGCCGCGATGACACGCGGCAGAACGAGGAATCGGACCGGTTCGAGCCCCATCGTACGCAGCGCGTCGATTTCTTCCCTGACCTTCATGGTTCCCAGTTCTGCGGCAAACGCCGAACCGGACCGGCCGGCCAGGATAATGGCGGTGATCAATGGCCCCATCTCGCGGAGCATCCCTATCCCCAGGAGATCGGCGACGAAAATGTCCGCCCCAAACCGGCGCATCGGAATGGCGGACTGAAACGCCAAGATGAGTCCGAGCAGCACGCCGATCAGCGCAATGATGGGGAGCGCATCGACTCCCGACTGTTCCGCCGCAAGCCAGGCATCTCGCCATCGCACAAGACTGGGCCGGCGGGCGGCACGGAGCAACATCACGGCCAGCTCCCCGACGAAAGTCAGGAGGGACTGAAGATCCCGCCACAGTTCCACCGCCGCTTTTCCAGCCTGCTCGATGATCGAAAGCGACTCACGACGGCGTCCCGGTGGACGCTCTATTGAGATGTGCCCATAGATGTCCAGAAGGCGTCGGAATTCCTCCTGCAGCCCTTGAATGGCGGCATCACCGCCGGTGCGGGTCTGCAACTGCTGAAGGTCGATCAGGAACGCAACCCCCGCACCGTCGCAATAGCTCACCCCTGACGCATCGATCACGAGCCGGCGTGGTTTCCCTTGCGTCAGTATCTGTTGGCCTCGCCGCCACCACTTCCCGGTCGTGTCCGAATCCCACCGTCCCGTCATGATGAGCGTGAGCGTACCCCCGTCGCTCGAGCGGCGCGCATCCAGCGAATTGAGAGACGTTTCTGGTGCTTGGGTCATGACTCGATGACCGTGTTACTCATCTCCCTTCACCATCTCCTTCGTCTTCCGTTCCCCTTACAACTCACGTCGGTGGGTCGAGCTTGAACAGGCGAGTGTTGCTGCTCGCGAACTCGTACACCTCGTTCTTGATCCCCAGTTTGATCGGCGCCGCGCCGCCGTTGCGTCCGCGCACGGTGAGCGCATCGCGGGTGAGTCGTAGATCGAGCGAATGTCCGCGATAGCGAAGGT
Organism: Nitrospira sp.; assembly: GCA_029194665.1. Classification (NCBI taxonomy): domain Bacteria; kingdom Pseudomonadati; phylum Nitrospirota; class Nitrospiria; order Nitrospirales; family Nitrospiraceae; genus Nitrospira; species Nitrospira sp. The sequence continues at coordinate 331,567 of JARFXO010000006.1, forward strand.
GCATGTCGAGGTGTTCCACTCCCAGAGGCAATTTCGGGTTGAGACGGAGCACATCACTCGTGACTTCGATCCCCATCGTCGCGCGCTGCACGAGATCGACCGTTCCCGCCATGGCGCCGAGATGGACGCCCTCCGCGGTGGTGCCCTGTTGAATATCGTTCACATCGCTCTGGAGCGCTTCCGCGAAGTAGCGCACCGCCCGCGACCGGTCGGAACGCGCCAGCACCCATGCATGGACCACGCGGGACAGCGTCGATCCGTGGGACGAGCGAGAGTCGTAGTAGGCGACCTGTCTCGGAATCGTGGCCGGGTCGAACGGATAGCCCAGACGCTCAAACAGTTCGCCGAGCGCTTCGGAGGAAAACAGATAAAACAACATGAGGACATCCGCCTGTTTCGATGCCTTGTAGCGGTTGGCGCTGTCGTTCTCCGCTTCGAGAATCAGTTCGAGGCGGCCGATGTTGCCGTACCGGGCCCGGTAGTTCTCCCAATCCAACTCGGCGAGCTTTTCGTAGCCCTCGAAGTGGCTGATGATTCCGTCGTCATGAAACGGCACATACATCCTGCGGCTGATCTCATCCCAGCGGGCGAGCTCTTCTTCCGACAATCCCAGCTGCGTCATGAGCGATTCGCGACGCATGTCCGGGAGCAAGTCGAGCACTTCCAGCGCTCGCCACAGCACCCACACGGCCATGATGTTGGTATAGGCGTTGTTCTTCAGGCCGGGTGTCGGTGAGTCGGGATATCCCTCGTGAAACTCGTCTGGTCCCATGACGCCGTGGATCTCGTAGCGTCCGCGCTGATCGTTGAAATGGGCGATGCTGGACCAGAAGCGCGCGATCTCGAGCATCAGCTCGGCGCCGTGAAACCGCAAAAACTCGATGTCGTGAGTGACTTGAAAGTACTGCCAGACGTTATAGGCGACGGCGCTCCCCACGTGGCGCTGCAAGTACGAGTTGTCCGGCACCCAGCGTTGCGAGCGCGGGTTCAGATTGAGTTCCTGTGTTTCTTCCTGTCCGTCGCTCCCGCTTTGCCAGGGGAACATGGCTCCCTGTAACCCCGCGCGCCTGGCCGCGGCCCGCGCCTCACCCAGACGCCGGTAGCGATAGAGCAGAAGAGACCGGGTGATCTCGGGCATTCGGTAATTGAGAAACGGAAAGATAAACAGTTCATCCCAAAAGATGTGGCCCTGATAGGCCTCGCCGGTCCAGCCGCGCGCCGGCACGCCGATATCGATGCCGATCGAATGGGGCGAGACCGCCTGCAGCAAATGAAACATGTTCAACCGAAGCAGCATCGGGACGTTCAGCTTGAACGGGGCGTCGGCCGGCAGCATATGCACGTCGAAGTAACGCCACACATGTTTCCAGGCGAGGGCATGCGCCGCCATGATCGCCTCGAAGCGACCAGCGCCCGCGATCGCCTTCCGGGCCGCCGATCCGCATTCGGAAATAGCGTGATCACGCGAGGTATAGAACGAGACAAGCTTTTCAAGCTTCACTGTTTCGCCCTGCCTCAGTTCGAGGTCGAATTCCTGTCCGATGTAGCCCGGTTCGTTGATGACCCGACGCGGACCGGTCCAAGGGTTATCGCCGGCGAACGCCTGCGTGCGCGCCACCTGTGCAACCTGAACATGCGATTGGCAAGTGCGGACGAGCAAGGAAACGCTGTCTTCACCGACCACCTCGCCTGCCGGCGGCTCCAGATGTCGATTGTTGAATTTGCGATAGAGCTTGGCGCCTGCATTGACGACACGCCCGTCGATGGCCGAACGCACCGTGACACGCGCGGACCAGTTTTCAGCGGTGAGTGCCAGGTCGAGCGCGCCCAAGTGCATGTCGCTCATCGAGACGAGGCGGCGCTCCCCCAGCGTACTGCGCCGCCCCTGGCCATCCTCGAAACGTATGGTGCGGAACAGCATGCCGAGGCGAAGGTCAAGCTCCTGGCGATATGAGAGGATGGTGACTCTTCTCACGTCGAACCAGTCCCCACCGGCGATGCGAAACTCGAGCGCAAGCCAGTTGGGAAAATTCACGAGGTCCTCGTTCTCGACCACTCGACCGGCAATGTCGGTGCGCAGTCGGTTGTAGCCGCCGGCAAGGTAGGTGCCGGGATAGTGGATCCCGTCCGCCTTCGCCCACGTCACCGCTCCGCGCGTCGAGAAATAGCCGTTGCCGAGCGTGCACAATGCTTCACGGGTTCCCTCGCTCGCCGGGTCGAACCCTTCGTAGATCAGTGACCACGTAGAAGGTGATTCCGTCGTCACTTGGACCTGCGCGAGACTGGTCACCACCACATCGGCGCCGGCCTCGCGCAGCGCCTGCGATTGCCCGCTGCGATCAACGCCGATGACCAAATCGAATCGGCCGGCGCGCCCCGCCTCGACGCCTACGATGGCGTCTTCGACGACGACGGCCCGCGAGGGATCGGCCCTGACGCGCCGCGCCGCTTCCAGAAACCCATCGGGCGCCGGCTTGCCGTTGAGGGCCAGCCTGGTGATGTCCTGTCCGTCCACCCGTGCGTCGAAGAGGTGCGAGATCCCCGCGGCCTCGAGCACTGCCGCGCAGTTGTTGCTGGAGGACACGACGGCCGTCTTGACCTCCTGAGTGCGAAGTGTTTCGACGAGTGCGATCGCGGCTTCATAGGGCTCGATGCCATGCTGCTCCAACTGTTGCAGAAAATAGTGGTCCTTCATGTTGCCCAACGCATGCACGGTCTGCATGCCGGGGGCGTCGTCTGGGGTGCCGGAAGGCAGGGCAATGCCGCGCGAGTCAAGAAACGAAGCCACGCCGTCGTACCGGGGCTTGCCGTCGACGTAGCGCCGGTAGTCGCGCTCAATGTCGAAGGGCAGGAATGTTTTCCCACCGGCGGCGGCGCGCTGTTCGAGAAACCCGTCGAACAGCCTTTTCCAGGCCGCTGCATGCACACTCGCCGTCTTGGTCAACACGCCGTCGAGATCGAACAAAACGGCGTCGTAATCACGAGGAGACAGCGTGACAATGGGAACCATCTGTTTCATTGGAGGTCGTACCTCGGGTGCAACCTTGGATCATGGCAGCGCCCGTTTGACGGCGGCGCCCAGCTTTGTGCTACGAGACAGGGCATGGTGTCACTCTCCAAATGTCCCGAGCATATTCGGCAATGGTGCGGTCGCTGGAAAACTTGCCAGAGCTTGCGACATTCAGAATGGCTTTGGTCGCCCAACCCTGCGGGTCAGCGTAGAGGCGCCCCAGTCTCTCCTGCGTCTCGCTGTACGACTTGAGGTCCGCCAGGTGCATGTAATAATCACCATGCGTCAGCAGCGCCTCGCGAATCGGATTGAAAGCCCCCGGCTCATGGCGGCTGAAATGGTCGGAAACAATCAGGTCCAAGGCCCGACGCGTCTCCGGCTCGTTCTCATAGTGCCACCGCGGGTTGTACCAGCCACGGCTATCGGCGACCTCTTGGGCGCTGAGACCAAAGAGAAAGAAATTCTCCTCTCCGGCTTCCTCAGCCATCTCGATCGTCGCGCCGTCGCGTGTGCCGATCGTCAGCGCGCCGTTCATCATAAATTTCATGTTGCTCGTCCCGCTGGCTTCATACCCCGCGGTCGAGATCTGTTCGGACACATCGCTGGCCGGAATGAGATGTTCGGCCAGTGTGACGCAGTAGTTAGGCACGAATAGGACTCTCAGCCGCCCGCTCATGGCAGGATCTCCATTGATGGTTCCCGCCAGGTTATTGATGAACTTGATGATGAGCTTAGCGAGGGCGTAGGCCGGCGCCGCCTTGCCGGCGAAGAAGAACGTGCGCGGCGAAAACTCGAGGTGTGGATTCTCGCGCAGACGATTGTAGAGCACTACGATGTGCAAGGCGTTGAGGAGTTGCCGCTTATATTCGTGAATGCGTTTAATCTGGCTATCAAAGATCGTATCGGGATCTACCACCTCACCGGTTGTCGCCTTGAGCCAATCCACGAACCGCACCTTGGCTTCCCGTTTGGCCTTGCGAAAACGCTCCTGAAGCCCCTTGTCCCCGGCAAGCGGCTTCAATCTGGCCAATTGGCTGAGGTCGGTAATCCAGCCATCGCCGATCGCATCGGTAATCACACGTGTCAATCCGGGATTGCAGAGCAGCAACCACCGGCGGGGCGTGACGCCGTTGGTCTTGTTGTTGAACCGTGTCGGGAATATCTCGGCGAGGTCCGGCACAAGCCGCGTCCGCAACAGCTTGGAGTGAATGGCGCTGACACCGTTCGTGCTGTGTGAGCCGATGATGGCGAGGTGGGCCATGCGAACTTTCCGCTCTGTGCCGTCCTCGATGAGATTGACACGGTTGAGGCGGGATCGGTCGTTGGGGGCCTGAGCCCGTACTGAGTCGAGAAAACGCCGGTCGATCTCGCACATGATCTCCGCAACCCGCGGGAGCAAGACTTCAAACCATCTGAGCGGCCATTTCTCCAATGCTTCGGGCAACAGGGTATGGTTCGTATACGCGAGGGAACGCTGTGTCAGGTCCCAGGCTTGCTCCCAGCCCAGGCGCGCCTCATCGAGCAGGATCCGCATGAGCTCAGGCACAGCCATCGCCGGGTGCGTGTCGTTCAGTTGGATCGCCACCTTTTCCGGCAAGGCGCTCCAGTCATTGTTCGCATGCCGGAAGCGGCGGACAAGATCGGCAAGCGAACAGGCGACGAGGAAATACTCCTGCAGGAAGCGCAGTCCCTGTCCCCTATACGTCGAATCATCGGGATAGAGCACGCGCGTGAGCGTGTCGGCGGTGAGCGTTTCCGCCAGCGCGCCCACGGTGTCGCCGCGGCTGAATTGCTGATAATCAAAGTAGTCCGGACTGGCGGCGGCCCAGAGGCGAAGCGTGTTGATCGTCTTCCCTCCGTAGCCGATCACCGGCCGGTCGAACGGGATGCCGAGGAGAATCGACGGCCGGCCGATGATAGGATGGAATTCCCCTGCGCGGAGTTCGAACGAACAGTTCAACTCCACTTCAACCGCTTCCTCCAATCGTGCCACTTCCCAGGGATCCGGACGCCTCAGCCAATTGTCGGGCTGCTCGACTTGCCAGCCGTCTTTGATCGTTTGCTTGAACATGCCGTATTCGTACCGGAGACCGTACCCCATGCCCGGAAGTTCAAGCGTCGCCATCGAATCAATAAAGCATGCCGCCAGCCTGCCAAGTCCTCCGTTACCCAAGCCGGCATCCGGCTCCATGTCGGTCAGCGGCAGTGGGTCGAGCCCCCGCTTTTTCATGGCCTCAAACGCCAACGGTCCCAGCAGCGCATTGGTGACGTTGTTGGCGAGCATCCGCCCGAGCAGGAACTCCATCGACAGGTAATACACCCGCTTGGGGTTCTTCTGCTCGTATGCCTGTTCCGTCCGGAGCCACCGTTGCGAAATGACGTCGCGGATTGACCGTGCCACTGCCTCAAACCGCTCGCGCGGGCCGGCTTTCTCGGGCGCAACGACATTGTCGAACACAAGATGCCGTTCGTAGAGGGCATCCTCTGTCCCGTAGAACGAAACAGGCCCGCATCCATATTGCCGGCGAAGCTCGTCCAGACGATCACTCATACAGACTCCTCCCGAGTACTCCAGACATGTCGGTTGCCTGGGGAAGCGCTTTTTTGCCCGGCACTGTCCGCGTTGAGCGCGAACAAGACCACCGCCGACCGGGATTGCACCAGATAGCTGTTACCCGCAACGAACGGGGCATCGAGGCCATCGCAGATGTCATCCGGCGAATCCAAACCGGTATCGATCAGGCGACGCCAGCCCTGCTCCCCCTTCGCCGCACCCGGCAGTTCGAATGCCAGTGGCTCCCAGTAGGCATTCATGATGACATGGGCGAGGAACCGCCCGTCGAGGGTGCCGGCCGTCAGGGCCAGACTGTGTGATTCGTCGTTCCAGTCCGGCCGATCGAGTAGGATTCCATGCCAGTCGATCCTGGCCCGGCAAAGGATCTCATTCAGAGTCAGACTGCTCTCCCTGCGCGCCAGTGTACTCAGCGAGCGCAACAAGAGGAGCATCTTCACGAAGCGGTGGATGTCGGCATGCTTCCCGAGTCCGGTCCAGTCGAACCAACTGATGTCATTGTCCTGGCAATAGGCGTTGTTGTTCCCGCGCTGTGTGCGCCGGACTTCGTCGCCCATGAGTAACATCGGCGTGCCGACGGACAGCAGCGTCAGCGCCAGGAAGTTTTTCACCTGCCGGTTGCGCAGGCGCTCGATAGCCGGGTCGTCGGTCGGACCCTCCGCCCCGCAATTCCAGCTCAGGTTGAAGTCGGTCCCGTCCCGGTTGTCCTCTCCGTTCGCTTCATTGTGTTTGTGGTTGTAGGAGACCAGGTCGTTGAGCGTGAACCCGTCGTGACAGGTCACGAAATTGAGGCTCTGCTCTGGTTCTCGCTCCTTGTGCCCATAGAGATCAGGACTGCCCAACCATCGTCGGGCCACCCGCCTCACCATGCCGTTGTCTCCCTTCATGAAGCCGCGGACGTCATCCCGGAATTGGCCGTTCCACTCTTTCCAGCTATCTCCAATAAACGAGCCCATCTGGTACAGGCCGGCCGCATCCCAGGCTTCCGCAATGAGCTTCGTCCCGGCCAGAACCGGATCCGACTCGATATCCCGCAAGATCGGAGGATTGGCCAAGGGTCGGCCATTCTCGTCGCGGGAGAGGATCGAGGCCAGGTCGAAGCGAAACCCGTCTACGTGCATCGACTCCACCCAGTAGCGCAGGCTGTCCAGGATCAACCGGCGGACAATCGGCTGATTCGCGTTCAAGGTGTTCCCGGTGCCGGTATAGTCGGCATAGCGTGACCGGTCCTCCTGCAGCATGTAATACGCCGCGTTTTCCAGACCGCGATAGCAGAGCGTCGGGCCGGCGTGGTCTCCTTCCGCCGTATGGTTGAACACGACATCGAGGATGATTTCGATACCGCTCCGATGAAGCGCCTTGACCATGTCGCGAAACTCGTCCATCGGACCCACGTGATCGTGGCGGGAGCTATACCCATGGTGCGGCACGAAGAATGAGATGGGGCTGTAGCCCCAGTAGTTGATGAGGCCCGACGGAGCGTCCTGTTCGTCGAACTGGAATACGGGCAGCAGCTCCACTGCGGTCACACCGAGATCCCGCAGGTACGGAATCTTGTCGATCAATCCTCGATACGTGCCGCGCGTTTCCTGAGAGAGACCGGAACTGGGATGACGGGTAAACCCGCGCACGTGCAACTCATAGATGACAGTCTGGGCAAACGGCCGTTTCAGCGGGACATCCCCTTCCCAGTCGTAGTGGCTAGGATCGGCGACGACGCTTTTCATCGCAGTTGCGCAATTGTCACCCGGCACGGACGCATTGATGCGACTGTAGCGGTCCGGCATGGCCATCGCCTTCCCGTAGGGGTCAACCAACAGCTTGTTTGGGTCAAACCGCAATCCACGTTGCGGTTCGGAAGGTCCGAACGCCCGATAACCATAGATCTGGCCGGCCTGAATACCGGGCACGAAGACATGCCAGTAGTGATATGTCCGGTTCCATCGAGGATCGAGGGCAATCGCCGTCGCCGGTTTCGCCTCGCCCGGATGATCGAACAACAGCAGTTCCACGAGACTGCTGTTCTTCGAGAACAGGCTGAAATTGACTCCGTCGGGGCGGACCGTCGAGCCGAGCGGAAAACTATTGCCCGGTTGTGTTCTTGAGTTCATCCCTCTCATTCACCCCTTGGCAGAAGCTTCTTACTGGTTCTTCGTTTCCACTGCTCATCGTGAGAGAGACCGCACATACGCAAGCACGTCACGGGCCTCCTCATCGGAAAGGACGTACTTCCACGTTCCCATCGCCGTATTCGGTCGTCCCTCATGAATGGTCCTGAGCAAGGCGGCATCAAGTTTTTCCTGAACGGCGGAGGAGGTCAGGTCGGCCGGTGGTGGATTGAACAGGCGATAGCCATCCCCCTTGCCTCCCCGGCCATGACAGACCATGCAATTCTCCTCATACAGCGGCTTTCCTTTGGAGGCATCACCTCCAGCAGCCCACAGGTCGGATCCCTGAATCGCCCCAATGAGTATGAGGAGGATAAACAGCGCATGAGCCAACACATTCATACCCCACTCCATTTCGCCGATCGCTTGCAATATCGGCCGCCGCTTCCTCTTGTACACGTCCGCCGATTAGGCGTGAGGGCCTCGATCAAAACGAGAAGTACAGCCCAATGCCGAACCATTCGACCTCCAGGGCGAAGAACTGCCCGTAGGGAGCAAACCCGTGATAGTAGTTCGCCAACAACCGGAGGCGCCGGTCCGCGCCGGCCTTCGACCATTCTATGCCGCCCACCACGTTGGTATTGACCATCCAGCTCAGTTCTTCAAAACTCTTAAAGTCGGCCCCAAAGACGGGCGTGAGGCGAAGCCTGGGCATTTGTGTCCTCAAAATCGGAGCGACGACGGTCCGTCCTCGCAGCTCAACCCCCCACTGCACCCCGATCCTGTCCAGTGTGGCCGGTTCCCTGTGTATCAGGTAACTTCCGCCGGCGTATACTCGTCCCCACCCTCCTGGCGCATCGAGAGAGAGGATGGCTTCAAGCGCTTCGAAACTCAGGTTCACACGATTGAACTGGGGGTCTCTCAATAGAAACTCATCGCCGAGGTGGCTGCTCTGATGATACAGCCGCGCACGGGTCGAGAAGAGCCCGCGACGCCACGAGACAGGAATTCCGATCACATAATCCGCATTGATGAGATCAGTGGAGCCGGAATCAAGATCGAACTGCGCAAAGACCCCGCCGAGCAAACCGACCTGCCAGCCGTTACAACCATCCCTTCGTCCAACCAAACCAATGTTCTCACCGAACCCAACCGAACCGAGGTTGACGGAGCTGTCATTGGAACGGACGCGGACCCCCTGCAAGGCGGCGAAGAGCTGTGGCTGCTTCGGATCGGCCCACAGTGGTCGAAAGACGTCGTTCTCCGGGAAGGGCTCCAGCGCCGAGGCACCAGCGTGACCGGACGAGACCGTCCCGATTCCTTCATAGCGGCAGTCCACCCTGCTCGATTCTTCACCCAAGGCTGGATGCGCCGGTAGCAGAGACAGCATCGTAAGAACCACGCACCACGCAAGAGGTGAAAACGAAGACAGCCTCTCTCGATCCATCGAGGCACCAATGAGACTCTTCGCGCAATCGGAATCCTACAGAAGCTCGAAGCGAGCCCTTCAGCTTTGGGCGGCGAGGCTCGCCCGGAAGCGCACCAACGCAGCCGCGAAAAACGCGACCCCGATCCCGATAATCGCCGCAAACTGAGGCCACACCACATCCACGCCGGCACCCCGGTACAGGATCGCCTGCGCTAGAGCCGTAAAATGCGTGGTCGGCGCCGCCAGCATGATGGTCTGCACGATCTCCGGCATGCTCTCGCGTGGCGTGATCCCGCCAGACAACATTTGCAACGGCAGGACCACGAGAATCATCAGCAGTCCGAACTGCGGCATGGAGCGGGCGACCGTGGCCATGAGGATGCCCATCGAGGTCGTGGAGAACAGGTGCAGCATCGCGCCGAACAGGAACAAGGGAACGGAGCCGGCGATGGGAACTCCCAAAGCGCCCTGCACGACGAACTGCAGGGATAACCCGGCACCAACAAGCACCACGAGGCCGTTCGCCCACACCTTGGCCGCCATGACCTCAAAAGGGATGAGCGGCATGACCAGCAGGTGTTCGAGGGTGCCGTGTTCGCGCTCACGAATCAGGGCGGCGCCGGTCAGGATGATCGACAGCATGGTCACCTGGCTGATGATCTCCATCACGCCGCCGAACCAGATGCCGTTCAGGTTGGGATTGAACTTGACGCGCGTCGCGAGCGTAATCGGCAACACGGCCCCGGTCCGATAGCGCTGGACAAACTCGGTGATTTCCCCCGTCACAATGTTTTGGATGTAATTCGCCCCGATGAAGGCCTGCGTCATCCTTGTGGCATCGATGTTGACCTGGATCGAAGGCTGCTTTCCGGCGAGCACGTCTCTCTGAAAGTTCGGAGGGATATCGAGGACAAATGTGTATTCCCCGGCATCCAGGCCCGGGTCGACCTCATCCATCGAGATCACCCGGGGTGGCTTGAAATAGGGGCCATAAAAATCGCTGATGATGCGGGCCGAGAGCGGCGACTGATCCTCGTCGACGATGCCGATCGGCGCGTTATGCAGTTCTCGGGATGAGGCCGTCGCAGCGGAATAGATCATGATCGAGAAACTCGCGAGGATGAAGAAGGCCAGGATCTTGTCGTGCCACAGGCTGCGCAATTCTTTGAGTCCCAGTTGGAAGATATTGGATACGTGCTTTATCTTCATGTGCCCTGTTTTTTCAGCAATGCCAAGCTGAGCAGAGTCAGTACCGGGATGAACACCGCCAAGGCAATCAGGTACCCATAGAGATCCCAGAAGTCTAGGCCCTTGGTAAAGGTCCCACGACTAATAATGAGGAAATAGGTCGCGGGCCAGACTTGCCCGATGAACGCGCCGATCCCCTCCAGCGAGGAAACCGGATCGGTCAACCCAGAAAACTGGACCGTCGGCATCATGGTCAAGATCGCTGTCCCGGCTACTGCACCGATCTGGCTACGGGTGAACGCGGACATCAGCAAGCCGATTCCCGTCGTGACGATCACATACACCACTCCTGCCAACATCAGGGTGGCAAAGCTGCCCTTGAGGGGAACCTTGAACGCGACCACGGCCAGCGCGACGAGACCGAAGAAGCTGATCATGCTGAGGACAATGTACGGTAGTTGTTTCCCCAGCAGGAACTCCAGGCGTGTGACCGGCGTCACGTACAGATTCGTGATGGAGCCGAGCTCTTTCTCCCGCACCACGCCGAGGGCCGTCATGAGAGCCGGAATGAAGACCAATAACAGCGGGATCACCGCCGGGACCATCGATTCCAGACTCTTGAAGTCCTGGTTGTACCGGTAGCGCATCTCGAGATCGGCGAGACCGGCCTGTGGCTGATCGCCGTAGGTGCGGCGAGCCAGGTCGGTGAGGTACTGGTAGTGCATGCCCTGCACGTACCCCTTGATGGTCTCGCCCCGGAACGGACTGGCGCCGTCGACCCACACGCCGACTTCGGTCTGGCGTCCTCGCTTCAAATCCCGGCCGAAACCCGAAGGGATCTCGATCGCCACGCTCAACTCGGCGCTGCGCATCCGCCGGTCCAGTTCCGCATCATCGGTGATGAACGGACGCTCGATGAAGTAGCGTGAGCCGGCGAGATTTTGAATGTAGTCCCGGCTCTGCGGGGTTTGATCGCGGTCCAGGGCGGCGAAGCGCAGGTCTTCCACGTCCATGGTAATGCCGTACCCGAGAATGAACATCAGCAGCACCGAGCCCAGCAGCGCGAACGTGAGCCGAATTGGATCCCGTCTCAGCTCCAGGGCTTCGCGGTGGGCATAGGCGAACAGCCGCATGGGGCTGAACGCTCTGTCACGATCAGCCCTTGAGGTTCCCGCTGCGGAAGGCATTGTCTCGGCGGCTTCCTCAATGACCTCCTTCTGGGTCGCCTCTCCGCTTGCCTCTTCGAGGTACCCGATGAAGGCCTCTTCAAGGTTCGCAGCGCCACGGGTACGGACCAAGCCTTCGGGGGTATCGCTCACCAACACACGTCCCGCGTGCATCAGCGAGATGCGATCGCAACGTTCGCCCTCGTTCATGAAATGGGTGGAGATGAAGATCGTCACGCTGTCCTTGCGGGAGAGCTCTATCAAAAGCTCCCAAAATCCATCGCGGGCCACCGGGTCGACACCGGACGTCGGCTCGTCCAGGATCAACATCTCCGGCTGATGGACGACGGCGACCGCCAGGGAGAGACGCTGGCGGAGCCCAAGCGGAAGCGCTTCCGCCAAGTCATCCAGATAGTCTTCCAGCGTGAACCGTCTGGTCAGCTCGGCCACACGCCCCGGGATCTTCTCCGGTGGGAGATGGAAGAGCCGCGCATGCAGCTCCAGGTTTTGCCGCACCGTGAGTTCGCCATAGAGGGAAAACGATTGAGACATGAAGCCGACACGCTTGCGTGTCTCGAGGTCCTGTGCGTTCACCGGCCGGTCGAACAGTCTGGCGACTCCGTCCGACGCGGGCAGCAGGCCGGTGAGCATCTTCATCGTGGTGGTCTTGCCACAGCCATTTGAGCCCAGGAAGCCGAATATCTCGCCGCGTTCGATCCGAAAGCTCACATGATCGACCGCCGTAAAATTGCCGAACCGCATCGTGAGTCCTTGCGCCTCGATCGCCGGCGGACCCTCGGGTGTCCGGCGAGGAGGGATCGCGATGGCGCTGTGACCCCGACGTTTCTCTTCAGGGAGCAATGAGACAAAGGCCTCTTCCAACGTGCGTACGTTCATGCGCCCCTTCAGTTCCGCAGGACTTCCTGTCGCAAGGATCTTCCCCTCGTCCATGGCCACCAGCCAATCGAATCGCTCAGCCTCATCCATGTAGGCGGTGGCCACGAGCACGCTCATCCCCGCGCGCCGCTCCCGGATCCGGTCGACGAGGTCCCAGAACTGCCGGCGCGACAACGGATCAACCCCGGTGGTCGGTTCATCCAGAATCAACAGATCTGGGTCGTGGATCAGCGAGCAACATAGACCCAGCTTCTGTTTCATGCCGCCGGATAACTTCCCCGCGGGACGGTCCCGAAACGGCGTCAACCCCGTGCTTCGCAGCAGGTCTGTGATCCGCCATTCCCGCTCCTCACGGTTCTGCCCGAACAGGCGACCGAAGAAATCCACGTTCTCGAAGACCGATAGGGTCAGATAGAGATTGCCTCCCAGTCCTTGGGGCATGTAGGCGATCCGCGGATAGACCTCGTTGCGATGCCGGACGGCCGTCATATCGCCGCCAAGGACTTCGACCCGGCCGGCCTGGATTTTCTTTGCGCCGGCAATCAGGGCCAACAGACTGGATTTGCCGACCCCGTCCGGACCGATGAACCCCACCATGCAGCCGATCGGAATGTCCAAGGTCACCGCATCAAGAGCAGTCGTGTCCCCATAGCGATGGGTGACGCCGGTGACACGAGCGACTGATGGAGGCGATTCACTCATGGCATGAGTTTGGCTTGAAGAGATGAGGGCCACTGAACAGCCTTATCGAGTCGGACGTACGCCACGCCCGGGAGACCAGGTTTGACCTGGGCCTCATGTCCTTTGACCAGCTCGGGATCGATTTTGACCTTGATTCGAAACATGAGTTTCTCGCGTTCCGTCCTGGTTTCCACTTCTTTAGGCGTGAACTGCGCCTTGTCAGCGACAAACGAGACTGCGGCCGGGATGACGAGACCCGGCGCCGCATCGAGTACGATCCGCGCCTCCGCCCCCAGCGAGACTTTCCCCGCTTCGGCCGCGGGCAGGAAGATTGTCATGTACACATCGGTCGGATCAATGAGCGTCAGGACCTTTCCTCCTGCTGCCAACACTTCGCCTGGTTCCGCCAACCGAAACTGTACCCTGCCGCTGCGAGACGCAATCAGCACGCTATCCTTGAGATCGACCTGAATCCGTTCTTTTTGCGCGAGGGTCGCCGCGATCGCCGCGTCCGCTTCCGCCGATTGAGCTTCAGCCTGTGTGATCGCGGCCTTCGCCGTGTCCATCGTGGACCGGGCGCGATCGTAGTCTTTCGCGGAGATATTGGCGTTGACGTAGAGAGCACGAGCCCGCTCCAAATCCCGTTCGGCTAATAAGGCTTCGCTCCGCCGTTGCGCGATCAATGCCTTGGCCGTGACTTGGCCCTGTTTGGCACGCTGGACCTGCGCCTCCGCTTCTCGCACTTGTGCGTTCAACGAACTCGTATCCATGCGGACGACGACCTGTCCGACTTGGACGCTATCGCCCTCATCGACCAACACCTCCGCAATACGGCCTGGGAATTTGGTGGCCACGTCGATCTCTTGCACCTCAAGCCGTCCGTTGCCGCTGCCGAATCCCACGAGCGGTGGAACTCGAAAATAAAACCACCAGACGGACGCTCCTGCCACAATCAACAGAAGCACACCTAGCATGAGAGTGGGACGAGCGATCTTTGAGGTCGGCATGGAGTCACTCCGCGTTAATTACTTCCGTGGTTCATCGCGCAGAACCGGCGAGACGCCGGCATTCACAAAATGTGTTTTCAGTCGTTCGAGCCAGGCCGCTCGTCCTTCGGAGCTTTGGAAGAAACTCATCTGCCCCACCGCCCTCTGTACCTTCGCGAGATCGATCAGAAATTCGTAGACCGCATTGGCGGCGGCCTGATTCGCGATCAGCGCGGCATGCTGCGAATTCAGAAGCTTGATGATGTCGACCGCCCCTCTGGAATATTGATCCACCACCAAATCCAGAGTCTTGCGGGCCGACTCGGCCGCCTTCTGCGAGAGCCTGATGCTGGGGAACGAAGCGCCGGTTTGATAGAGCGAGGTTCGGATCCGCTCTTCAACCTGCTGTGCGACGGAGGAATGCTCGAATCGCAGTTGATTCAGTTCTTCCCGCGCCTTCAGCGAGGTGGCATTTTTATTTCCCCCTTGGAACAGAGGGAAGGTCAGCCCGATACTCGCCACGTAGAAATTGTTCTGGGTTTGGGCAAAGCCGACGGGGCCCATGGGAATCGTCAAACTACCGGCTCCTCCCCCTCCTTGAGCATATTGCTGAAACCCGGCTCCCTGTATGGCAACTTCCGGAAGCCAAAAGGCTCGCTGGGCATTCGTGACGGTTCGCTCCTGAGCTGCGATCAAGGCGTCAAGCCGCCGCAATTCTGGAGCCGCTTTGATTCCTTCCTCGACTTCGAAGTCCCGGAATATCTGAAATCCACGTGGATTCTCGACATAGGCGAACAATTGGCGCGTATCGCCCAGCAAGCCCGGGTCCTCCAGGGTTTGCTCCACAGTTTGAAACTTCTCTTCCAGCGGACGATTCAACATCCGGTTCAGGTCCACTTCCGCCTGCCGCTCTTGAGCGTCGACAGAGACCACGGCTTTTTGCCCGTTGGCTACCTCTGTTTCCCATCGAAATACTTCATCCCGGAGGGCATAGCCGACCGACTCACGGGCCGCGGCCAAATCCAGATTGGAACGCGTCAGCTTGAGGTTGTCTTTCTGGATACGTCGCGCAGTCTTGGTCCGAAGGACGGTCAGATAGGCGATGGCCGCGTCTTTCCCGATATCCAACCGCAGCTGGTTCCACTCCTCTTCTCGAGACAGTTGCGTCTTCTGCTGCACCCTGTACTTGGTCCAGGCGTCGTCCGAGTACAGGAGTTGGCGGAATCCGCCGAGCGCAATTGCGGCTTGACCGGGGTCCTCGCCGGTGCCGAACGTATCCGGCCCTCGCCCGTTCAGGACCCCTGCCGTGCCGACGAGCACCTGAGGCAGAAGACCGGATCGTGCCTGGCCCACCTGGCCGATTCCCGCCGCGACCTTGCGGCTCGCCGCGACCAGATCCAGGTTCGCGTCCGCAGATTCACGAACCGCGTCGAAGAGCGACAGACGGCGTGAGGTGTCGGCTGCATCCTCGTTCACCAACTCTGCCTCACTCAGCACTTGGTAGCTCGGCCATTTGTCGATCGCACGAACCGTCGCCATGTTGATCGTGAGCTGCTCGCCCCGGACAAAAGCCACTTCGATCCGTCCTGCGTCGGTTCCTGCAAGAATACGCTGCACATTCGCCGCGATCGTTCGCGCGAATCGCCCCAGGTCCAATTCAGGCGACAGAGCGACAGCGATCCCTCGTTGCACGTCCCGCTCTCCGACCGCCGAAAAGGTGGGCAGTTTTCGGCGGTTGAGGGCTGCAACCAAGCGATCAAACTCACCGGCAGGTAGACGCGGCAGAGGCGAGAGATAGACGGCCTCTGTGTCGTGAGGGATTGAGGCAACGACCGTTTCGGCAGAGGTCTCGACCGGAATCACGGTAAGATTCAGGCCGGACGTCTCCGCGATCCTTCGCGCGTGGTCCTTAGATGGAAGAGCCTCCAATACAACCCGATCCGCCAAGAGGGTTAACCGAGTAAACGGAAAGACGTCTTTGAAGACCTCGAGATTGCGCTCGAAGCCCTTGCCGGTAACGAGATAGCTGAGGTTTTTCATCCCGCTCGTGCCCTTCTTGAACGGCAGCTCCTGCAAGTGCGGATCGAGGATCAACGGCGCGATCACAGGCTTGGGTAGTCGGCTTCTTTGACCGACCTCCTGCGATGCGAGAATCCCGAGTGCGATGACGAGGCCGACACGGGGCTGTGCCAGCACACGATCGATCGCCTGTTTCACCCCTTGTACCGACCATCCTCCCTCAAGCTGCAAATCATCGGGAAACCGCACGTCGAATTCCCCGCTGACGAGTGCACGAATTTCCTTCTGAATGAGATCACGGGGATCGGGGACAAATTCCGAGGGTCCGTCGCGCACGATCCCCACCTGGACGACCGGCAACGACTTGGCCTCCACGTTATAGCTCCAGGACAGAAGGAAGATGACGCCGATGATGTACAAGAACGTTTTGGTACGCATAAGCCATCACTCCCCGACAGGATTACGTCTCTGTGGCGATGCAATTCGTAAGTGTTACTTGCTCCTTCCAGGATATGTCAAGGCTAGACGTCACGGGGCTAGGCCTTCACGCAAACGTGATGAGCGGCTTCAACATGCCGTCTGCCTTCGTCCTCATCAGCTCAAAGGCCTTCTCCACATCGTTGCGAAATGTGCAGGGCATCGGCTTCAGCGATCCTGCACAGTTCCTCTCGAGGGTGACGGCGACGCCGAGCCGGTCCTGGCGGAAGGAGATGTCGCGAATCACGCCCTTTTTGTACGACTCCCAGATGTGGCGCACCTCATCGTGCAGGTAAGGCTGCTGTTTTTCCAGCGTCGCACCGGGTCGGGACGGTCGAGGCAAAGAATCTTCATGAGCGTTCCTTTCGTGCAAGCCTGTCCCTTTTACTGTCCATGTTTTGAACTACGGCCGCAGCAGCGCCTTGATCGCGCGGCGCTCGTCCATCGCCCGATAGCCTTCAGCCACCTGATCGAGCGGAAGAGTCAGATCGAACACCTTGCCTGGATTGATTTTCCTGTTCAGCACCAAGTCGATCAGCTTGGGCAGGTAGCGGCGCACCGGCGCAGGGCCACCGTGAAGGTGGACTTCCGCAAAAAAGATTTCCTGGCCGGGCAACTCCACGCCGTGGGAAACGCCCACGAAGCCGACGTGCCCGCCGGGTCGCGTGCAGCGAATCGCCTGCATCATGGACTCCTGGCTTCCGACGGCCTCGACCACCGAGTGCGCACCCAACCCACCAGTCAGTTCCTTGATCCTGGCCACGCCTTCGTCGCCACGCTCGGTGACGATGTCGGTGGCTCCGAACTCACGCGCGAGCTTTTGCCGCTCCGGGTGCCGGCTCATCGCGATGATGCGCTCCGCACCCATTTGTCTTGCGGCGAGCACGGCGCAAAGGCCGACCGCACCGTCGCCGACGACGGCGACCGTCTTGCCGGGCGCCACTTCTGCGGCATCCGCGCCAAACCACCCTGTCCCGAGGACGTCGGAAGCGGCGAGCAGACTTGGGACTTCGTGGGCGGAGGGTTGATCCCGCGTGGCGACCAGTGTGCCATCGGCGAGTGGTACGCGGAGATACGGGGCTTGTGCACCGCCGGCGCCCACGTACTGCGCGTGCGTACAGCGGCTTTGATAACCCGCGTGGCAGATCGCGCAGGTATTATCCGAGGCGAAGAAGGACCCCACCACGAACTGACCACGCTTGACGGCTTTTACTGCACTGCCGACTTCTTCGACGATCCCGCAATACTCGTGGCCCATTGGAGTGGGTTCATTGGGTGCATCTATCCCCCGATACGGCCACAGGTCCGACCCGCACACACAGGTGAGCGAGATGCGGATAATGGCATCTGTCGGCTCGATGATCTTTGGCGCGTCGCGCTCCTCGAAGCGCACATCGCGCGGGCCGTAGAGAACTGCTCCTCGCATGGTGTACCTCCTCGTCTAAATGGTGTCCGCCGCGATTCGTGGCGGGTGTACGTCCTGCTTCTCGCGTCGAGGGCGGCCCACTTTCGGCAGAGGTCCGTCTACCGAGCCGCCGAGAATGCCCAATCCGGCTCCTTCCCTTCATTCTGGAAGGATGGCGGTCACGCGGATCTCGACCCGCATCTTTGGGTCTCCAAGGGCAGCGACTCCCAGGCAAGTCCAAACGGGAGCGTGATCGGGCATGTAATAACGGAACCGCTCCGTCATGGTCTGGTTGATTTCCTCTTGGTGGCCATCGAATCCCACGTGATAGGAGTTCACATGGATGACGTGCTCCCAGCGCGCGCCGGCGAGAGCCAGGGTCCGTTCGACGTTGCGGAACGCCTGGGCGATCTCATCCGTGATCGACTCGGGGAACTGCCAGTCGTCGTTCCAGCCGCCCTGGCCCGAGATCTCTATCCGGTTGCCGATCTTGACCGCCTGGGAATAGTGAAACAGTTTGAGGTTGCGGTCACCGTAACCGGGGGTGACGAAGAATTCAGGTTTGTTCATGGCGTTCGCTCCCTGTGCGGGTTGTAAGTTCAGCAGGTTTGCAGCACCGACACTCGCTACAGCAGTCGCTGCGGAAATAATAAAGTCACGTCGTGAGTGACCTACGGGTCTTGATTGTCAGTCTCTAGCTTCGTCGTTGGTTGCTTTCATTGTTTTCTCCCTACGCAGCCCCGACGGTTCAGAAACGTGCGGCGGTGATGCATAGCCATGGGTGAGACCAGTTCTTGTTGCTCCGCCGGATAGCGGTCGCCCACGATCTCAATCTTCGAAACGGAACCCTTTACCGGTTGATCATTGTCTGCGCCGCTTCAGAATACCGCGCCCCCTGAATTGTAATGTGGGAAGCAGCAGTCTCAATCTCTCCAAGGTCTTCATCCGTGAGAGTGACGGTCGCAGCCGCGACGTTCTCTTCCAGCCGGTGCAGTTTGGTCGTGCCGGGGATGGGAACGATCCACATCTTCTGCGCGAGCAGCCACGCGAGCGCCACTTGGGCGGGCGTCGTCCTCTTCCGCTCGGCAATGCGGCCGAGCAGCTCGACCAGCGCCTGGTTCGCCTTGCGGTTCTCGACCGAGAAGCGGGGAACGGTGTTGCGGAAGTCCGCGGCGTCGAACGTGGTATTCTCGTTGATCTTTCCGGTGAGATAACCCTTCCCGAGCGGGCTGAACGGCACGAACCCGATGCCGAGTTCCTCCAGCACGGGGACGATCTGCTCCTCGGGCTCCCGCCAGAACAGAGAATACTCGCTCTGGAGGGCGGTGACCGGCTGGACGGCGTGGGCGCGGCGAATCGTGTTCACGCCCGCCTCGGACAGGCCGAAGTGTTTGACTTTGCCCTCTTGGATCAGCTCCTTCACGGCGCCGGCCACATCTTCGATCGGCACATTCGGATCGACGCGATGCTGGTAGAACAGGTCGATGCGGTCGGTGCGCAGCCGTTTGAGCGACCCCTCGACGACCTGCTTGATGTGATCAGGCCGGCTGTTCAGTCCCGCTTGCTTGCCGTTCTCGATGTGGAACCCGAACTTGGTGGCGATCACCACGCGATCACGAAGCGGTTGTAGCGCTTCGCCGACGAGGTCTTCGTTGGTATACGGGCCATACACCTCGGCGGTGTCGAAGAAGGTCACGCCGCGATCCACCGCGGCGCGGATCAGCTTGATTCCTTCCTGCTTGTCCTTCGGCCGGCCATACCCGAAGCTCATGCCCATGCAGCCGAGCCCAAGGGCCGACACTTCCAAGTTGCTCTTTCCGAGTTTTCGTTTTTGCATAACTTCTCCTCCGAGGCGTTATCGTTCAGCCTCGCACTGATCAAAGGGCAATTCGCTGCCTTTCATACCGACCCACTCGGCCTATTACTCGGATTTGAGAGAAGCCATGTCGATCGAGAAGCGGTACTTCACATCGGACTTCAGCAGTCTGTCGTAGGCTTCGTTGACCTTCTGGATCGGGATGACCTCGACATCGGCGGTGATGTTGTGCTCCCCACAAAAATTGAGCATCTCCTGGGTCTCGGGGATACCACCGATGTTCGACCCGGACACACTGCGGCGCCCGAAGATCAACGCGAACGACGACAGCGCGAGGGGCTGAGACGGCGCTCCGACAAGGGTCAGGTTCCCGTCGAGGCGGAGGAGATGAAGATATTGGTTGATGTCGTGATCGACGGGGACCGTGTCGAGAATGAAGTCGAAGCTGCCGGTGTGCTTTTTCATCTCGTTCGCATCACGGGATACGACGACCTCATGGGCACCGAGGCGCAGCGCATCCTCTGCCTTACTGGGCGAGGTGGTGAAAACCACCACGTGGGCCCCGAACACCCGAGCGAACTTCACCCCCATATGGCCTAAGCCACCGGGGCCGACGATGCCGACCTTCTTGCCCTTGGTGACGCCATGGTGGCGCAGAGGTGAGTAGGTGGTGATCCCAGCGCACAGCAGAGGCGCGGCGGCGGCGCCGTTGAGGTTGGTGGGAACTCGCAGGACGAAGCGCTCGTCGACGACGATGCTGTCGGAGTACCCGCCGTAGGTGACCGGGGCGGTCTTGTGCTTGTCCGGTGAGCCGAACGTGAGGGTCTGGTTCGGGCAGAAGTTCTCAAGCCCGGCTGTACAGTTCGGGCAAGTCCCGTCCGAGTCCACCAGACAGCCGACCGCAGCGAGGTCGCCGGGCTTGTACTTCGTGACCGCGGAGCCGACCTTTGTGACACGGCCGACGATCTCATGGCCTGGGACGATCGGGTAGGTAGTGGACATGACGCTGCTCCAATCGTTACGGACCGAATGGAGGTCGGAGTGGCAGATACCGCAGTACAGGATCTCAATCTGCACGTCGCGTTCGGTTGGATCTCGACGAGCGATTGTCGCAGAGACAAGCGGCGACGACTTGCTTGCAGCGGAGTAGGCCTTCGTCTTGTACATGGTGCTCCTCCTTCTTGTTTCTCTCGCTCAATCAATTCACTTCCGGTCACCCAGACTTCAGCGACGCCATGTCGCCAGTCCGCTTTACTCGCGGCTCTACCGAACTGCCTTTCGAGGCAGGGGAGACTTGCCGTGCCCGCCAGCCGAGCTCGTTCCCAGGTTGGCACCAACGTCGTGAGCCCGGAGTAGCTCCTCGTCTGCCCGAGCGCCCTGCAGCTGGATGCTTGTGAATGCAGCGTCGATCTCCTTGACCTCCTCGGCACTCAGCTGAACCTTGAGCGCGCCGAGGTTCTCCTCCAGGTGCTTCAGCTTGGTCGTGCCTGGGATGGGCACGATCCATGGCTTCTTCGCGAGCAGCCAGGCGAGCGCGACTTGTCCAGGTGTCGCGTCCTTGCGTTGGCCAACGCGCTGAAGCAGTTCAACGACGAGCCGGTTCGCGCGGCGCGCCTCCGAGGTGAAGCGAGGAAACCTCGCCCGCAGGTCTGATGTGGGGTCGAAGGTCGTCGAGGGGGTCATCGTGCCGGGCAGGTAGCCCATCCCGAGCGGGCTCCACGCCACAAAACCGATCCCGAACTCCTCGCAGGCCGGAAGCACCTCGTGCTCAGGATCACGCGTCCAGACCGAATACTCGTTCTGCACCGCGGTCACCGGCAGTACGGCATGAGCACGGCGAATGGTCGCGTTCCCCACCTCGGAGAGGCCGAAGTGGCGCACCTTGCCTTCCGAGATCAAGTCCTTCACCGCCCCGGCAACGTCCTCGATCGGCACCTTGGGGTCGACGCGATGTTGATAGAACAGATCGATCACATCGGTCCTGAGACGCTTGAGGCACCCCTCGGCGACGCGCTTGATATAGTCGGGTCGGCTGTTGAAGCCGCGCAGCTCTTTCGTCACGGGGTCGATCTCAAACCCGAACTTCGTCGCGATGACCACGCGATCACGAACCGGTGCCAGCGCCTCGCCGACCAGTTCCTCGCTGAGAAATGGACCGTAGACCTCGGCGGTGTCGAATAACGTGACCCCCTGGTCAACGGCCGCGCGAAACAACAAGATCGCCACGCCCTTGTCCACGGGGGGGCCGTAGTTCGAGGCCACGTTCATGCAGCCGAGCCCAAGGGCCGACACTTCCAAGTTGCTCTTTCCGAGTTTTCGTTTTTGCATAACTTCTCCTCCGAGGCGTTATCGTTCAGCCTCGCACTGATCACGCAAACGTGATGAGCGGCTTCAACATGCCGTCCGCCTTTGTTCTCATCAGCTCAAAGGCCTTTTCGACGTCATTGAATCGGAACCGATGGGTCGTCAGCGGCAGCGGATTGACGCGCCCGGTTTCCAAGAGCCGCATCAGCCGCTTCATCCGTTCCGCTCCGCCTGGGCAGAGGCCCGTCCTGATGACCTTGTCGCTCATCCCGACGCCCCATTCTTTGCGCGGCATCTGGACGTACTCTCCCTCTCCGTGATAGCCCACGTTAGAGATGGTCCCGCCGGGACGTGTCGCTTTGATACAGGCCTCGAACGTCGCCTGGGCCCCGAGGGCTTCGATGGACGAGTCCACTCCGTGTCCGTCCGTCAAGCCGAGAATGGCTTCGACGGGATCCTGTTCCGTGAAGTCGATCACCACATCCGCCCCGAATTCTTTCGCCAGTTTCTTTCGCTCCGGCACGGCCTCCACCGCGATAACTAGACCGGCCCCCAGTAACCGCGCCCCCACCGTAGCCATCAGTCCGACTGGTCCCTGCGCGAAGACGGCCACTGAGCCCCCAACAGGAATGTTCGCGTGCTCGGCCCCCATGAACCCGGTAGACATCATGTCCGCACAGTACGCAACCTGTTCATCGATGAGACCCGTTGGAATCGGCGCCAGGTTTGCTTGCGCGCTGTTGACATGGAAATATTCCGCGAGGTTTCCATCCTTGACGTTGGCGAACTTCCACCCGCCGAGCATCTCTTGACACTGCGAGGTGTAGCCGCGCAGGCAGTTCTCGCACTGATAACAGGGGGTGATCGCATTGACCGCGACCCGATCTCCCTCACGGAATCCCTTGACGGCGCTTCCCAGCTTGTAGATAACCCCGACGGCTTCATGGCCGAGCGTCAAGTTGGTCCGTTCTCCAATCGCGCCGCCGACGGTATGGACATCCGACGTGCAGATGAGCGCGGCCGTGGTTTTGACGACCGCATCATTCGGTCCGGGATCAGGAATCGGCTTCTCCATCATCCCCACAGAGCCGATCTTCTTCATGACGAATGCTTTCATTGTCTGTGCCATTGCCTATTCCCTCCTTTCATCCGATCCGTACACGGTCCTCATGCCTCCGTAATGGTGGTGCTTTTCTCCATGGCTCAATCTTCATTGAGAGGCTCGCTCTGTTCGAGCCTGTAAAGGTATCGGCAGATACCTTCCATGCCTCACCGGTCAGGACACCGGGAATCGGGCTGGGATTGTTCCATCAGCCAGCGCAGCAATTTCTCAGACCGAACGAGCCCGATCAGACGACGATTGTCCTTGCTCTCGACCACCGGAAGCCAGTCGACGTCGTGCCTACTCATCAAGTCGCCGGCCATCAAGCTCATATCATCCGGATTCACCACGACGGGATCGGCGCGCATGAACTCCCGCACCTTGGTCGACGGCTTCTTCCCTTGCGCGAAGGCCTCGAACAGTTCATTCCTGGTGACGATGCCCTCCAAATGTCCCTTCTCATCTAAGACGGTCAGATATTCGACTGCAAGCTGATCAAACATGCGAACCGTGTCTTCAAACGTATCGTCGGGAGCGAGACGATGTTCGGGAACCGCTTCCATGAACGCAGACAACGGTCGGCGTTCGAGAGCAGTCCAGGTTTGGCTCAAGTGGCGATTCAATCTGGGTCTCCGCCACCGTAGCGCCTGAGCGACGAGATTGCGGAAAGGCGTCAGCGCTCCGGAAAGCTTCGAGAAGACCTCTTTCCCCATCACGAGCACCTCAACCGTGGTGCGGGCGCGGACGCTCCCGATTCGCACGTTGCCGTCAAGAAGCGCAATTTCTCCGAAAAATTCACCCGGCCCTAACCGCGCCAAAAGTTGCTGCTGTCCGGTCGGGTCACGCCGAAGAACTTCGATCTCGCCCTTTTCGATCACGTAAAAACTCATCGCGGGCTCACCTTCGGCAAAGATCAAGTCACCGGGCCGATAATGAGCCCTGGCGATCCGTTCCGTTTGGTTGACCCGCGGATGCGCCAGGTCGCGCGGGAAGAACAGCTCCCAGGTCCAGTCGAACGCGATTTTGACCCGGCGAGACCAAGACGGTGATTTCAGGAGATACACGGTTCGCCACAGCCACCAAGCCGGAAACCCGGAGAGCCGCACACCCAGAATTTCTGCGACCGCGTTACGCTCGCCGATGCCGCAGAGTTGGCCCAGCGGTCTGTAAGAAAACGGTCTGGTCGATTGGCCTTGCAGGATCCGAATGATGTTCTCCGCCGCTTGCCGCCCTTGCCGTTCGGCAAACTGGCCGGTGGTCGGCGAGACCTGGCCGTCATAGGCGTTGACAATCTGGGCGCAGTCACCGATCGCCCAGAGGTTCGACGTACCACGCACGCGCATATCCGGATCGGTCAGTAGCCGGCCACCCTCCTTGGGCACATCGAGCCGGTGAACCAGGAGCGGTGCGGTGGTGCCGATCGTGCAAACGACCGTGGCTCCGCGGAGCACTCGACCGTCATGCAGCTCGACGCCCTCCGCCGTCGCCGATACGGCACGTCCGTTGAGTACTACGTGAATGCCGGCTTCCTGCATCTTTGTTCGGGCAAACTCCCGCAGAGTCGTGCTCACTTCCGGGAGAATCTGATCCCGGCTGTGCACCAAGGTCACAGTGACATCACGGCTGCTGAAGTTGCTATAGAATCGCATGCTGGCTTTGATCAAGTCATTGATCTCGCCGGCCGCCTCCACTCCGGTGAAGCCGCCACCGACCACCACGAACGAGAGATACCAGCGTCGCCGCTCCGGGTCGTCGCAGACCTCGGCTTTTTCAAGTTGTTCCATGACGTGGAACCGCAAGGCCATGGCATCGCCCACGGATTTCAAAGGAAACGCATGGTCGGCCATGCCGGGGACCAAACTTAGATTGACCGCAGTCCCGCAGGCCAGCACTGCATGGTCAAACGTCACGCGACCTGGACGGCCATCGTATTTTTCATATTCCACCTCAGACGTAGCCAGGTCGATTTGCCGAACCTCCTCGGTTCTGCAACGGACTCCGGGCAGCATCTGGCGCAACGGCACCGTGACTGCACCAGGGTTGATTGCAGCCCCTGCCACCTCGGCCAACAACGGATAGAACACCATGTTGTTTTCTTGGCTGAACAGCACGATTTCGCAAGCCTTCGCCGGCAGCCTCTTCCGTAACGTCCTTGCGCATTTCACCCCGGCAAATCCCCCACCCACTATGATGATTCGTGTCATGCCCATGACGTTAACCTCAGTCGCCAAACCCAAAGATGTCGTGCGAGTCGGTTTTGTCGAAACTGAAGGCGCTGGCGTCCGATTTTCTGGAATGAAGCTCCTGCTGCGGCTGCTGGTGGAACGAACGTGCCAGGTGACGGTCGGCTGTCTGATCAGACTCAAGCAGGCTGCGGAAAGACTCGGTTTTTGTGCTTCGACAGGCTCAGCACGAACGAAAAATATCAGCAAATGCAATGACCGCTCCGTTCGTCCTGAGGTTCTCGAAGGATGAACGGAGGGTTTTCCCGCAGCCTGCTAGGAGCAGGGAGATATTTAGTTCACATGCCCGCTAGCGAAACGTACCGGACCGTGAACATCGCGCATGATGATCATTCAGCGCGCGCATAGGCTTGCCTATGCGCGCGTCGCGTTCCCTGTCGCCCGTCACTCCGCCTGTCGAAGATCGATGACGGTTCCCTTTTCGTCCAATTCAATGGTAATCATCGAGCCTTCCGCAATCGGCTTGGTCTTCACTTCCATGCGATCCAGTGGAAACACCTTCTCGCCCTCCGGTGTCCACAGTTTGATTTCCTGCTTGGTCAATCCGGCATAAATCAGCTTGCCGGTGATCAGCCGATGCTTCCCCGGCTTATTCTTATGTTTCCCATGGTGGTCGATCACCAGGTTTTCTTCGTTGAGCCACAGGGTCACCTTGTCACCGACCGCCGCATCGGACGGAGCAGTCTTCGCATTGATGGTGTACTGGCCTACCGGAGTCTTTACATATACCAAGCCGGAATTGATTTTCGTCACGACCCCGTCCAACGTCATATGGTAGCCGGATAGGGTATGGGGATGTTCGTCCAGTTCTATTTCCACCGTCATGCGATGGATATCGATGACTTTACCCTCTTCGTTCAGTTCGACGGTTATCGGGGTTCCTTCCTTGACGCCTGAGAGTTGGGACCGACCAGTTTGCACGTCAAACTTCTTCTTACCCTCGGGTGTCCAGAGCTTGATTTCCTTCTTGTCCTTTGACGCATAAGCCAATTTGCCGGAGACGAAACGATGGGAATGGGACGCGTCTCCTGCACGATGGACATCGACCACGACATTGTTCTCGTTGACCTGCATCTCCACCTCTTCACCAACCTCGAGGTTTTTCGGCGCGGTGGCGGAGGAAATCCTGATCTGACCCCACGCGGTCTTCACAGTGATGAGGTCCGATTGGATGGCCGATACTGTACCGGTGACCTTCATGTGGGTCCCCTTACCATGTCCGTGCGTTCCTCCTTGGTCGGCCAAGGCGTAGGACGCCGGCATCGACAAGCTCAGGACCATCGAACCGAGAATGATCAACTTGCGCATGTGCGTTCTCCTTTTCATTTGTCCCACACATTCCGGTGACCGTTGAATACGACCGTTCACAGTACCCTCCTTGGTTGCAGGTTAAAGATTTCGATTCCAGTCCATCTGATACATAGAACCACCAGCCCGGCCTCCGGAAGATCCTTGCCAGAGGAAACCCCACGATCTTTCGCTTTTGGGAGTTAAGAAGTATCTAGATATTTGGGGAGAAACGCAACTCTCTCACTTCATAAGCCGGATAAACCGGGGCGATACAGTATATCTTCAGGACGTTCTACCCATCCGCCAGCCACATACATGCTGAGGGCCTGCATTGCCGCATCGTTGATCACTTGAGCAGTCCTGATGAAGCCTTTGATCGATAAGCAACTGTTTATCATCATTGCCAGTATCGTAATCCTTGGGTGGGGAACCGAGATATTGCTGAGTGATCTGCTCCAGCATGTCGTTCCTTTGCTCAATCCTTGAGAGACGAACGTCCCGACGTGTGAAGAGTGCCTCGATGGTGTGTACAGAAAACGTTAGGGCTGTTTCTCGGTAATGGTTAGTGCGCCCTGAGCATCTACCTCAATTCGCTTATCTGGGTTCGCCTGGACTGCGGGGATCACCGTCGCGTCCATATACTCCGGCAGGTTCCTAGGGGATTGAAGAGCATCGAGGAATTCGCGATGGAATTTCAGTTGCCCGCTCTGTCCCTTGCTCATCATGTTCTTCCTGTGGTGGCATCCGCCTATGACTCAGGAGCGCGCGCCATTCGATGCTCATTTGTGCCAATCGGCCGCTAGAACAGGGTATAGATGAACGGCGCGACCGCAGAGCCTTGAGTCAAGACGATCAACATACCGAACAACAATAGAACGACCAGAATCGGGAGCAACCAGAATTTCTTACGCTCTTTCATAAACGCCCACAATTCTCTGATAAATCCCACGATGGTTTTCCTTTCATAGCCTAGGGCAGCCGCCATACTCCCAACTGTGCACACTGCCCTGATCTGAGGGTGTTGGTTTGCACACAAGTCAACAGAACGCCATAGTTATAACGCCCCCTCTTTGGGGGATATGGGAACAGTCACTCATATATTAAAAGACAGGGACTATAAATACTGTTTCGATTCTCCCAGTTCATTCAATGGTTTAGTGGCACATAAGAAATGGTCGTTCTTGTCTCACGTTGCAATCCGTAAGGAGCATGACATGGAACAAGCTGTCTCACCGACGGATCTTATAGGTTTTCGATCCAGACTACGGGACACACCGCTGCATGATCTTGTTAGCCATTATCGGACTATCAAACGTCGGGTGCGGCGGCGATCCGAAGGCGAGGCCTTCCTGTTGCGCCGATATGCCCGTATCCATGGCAAACCGCTCAACCTGACCAATCCCCAAACCTATACGGAAAAACTGTTCTGGCGCATGATTAGCTGGAATCGAGGAGACATGCCCCCTCGGTTTACGCATCTGACGGATAAGTATGCGGTGCGAGCCCATGTGGCAAGTACCGTGGGTGATCAACATTTGATCAAGCTCTTATGGCACGGGACCGATCCTCGTGCGATCCCGTTTGATCGGCTGCCGACCGAATACGTCATCAAGCCGAACCACGCCGCCGGACAAGTGATCATTGTCAAAGGACGGGCGGACCGAGACGAGATCATCCGGACCGTCTCAGGCTGGTTGGCGAGCAATTATTATTGGCAGGATCGCGAGTTTCAATATTACGGCATCAAACCTCAGATTGTCGTTGAGGAATACCTGCAAGATCAGAATAGCACTCCCCCCTTCGACTATAAGTTCCACTGTTTCAACGGCGTGCCACAGCATATTCTGGTGCGCAATCATACCCACGACATCTGTCCCTATTTCGACACGACGTGGAAGCTCCTCGACTTCTCCGATAAGGTCGGTGCAATCCAACCATGGGTGCCGAAGCCGGTCAATCTGGAAGAGATGCTCGCACTGGCTGCGAAGCTCTCAGCCGGGTTCGGGTATGTCCGTGTCGATTTATACAATGTGAAGGGAGGAGTTTATTTTGGCGAGTTCACCTTTACGCCTGCCGCAGGCATCCTCAAATATACTCCTGAAAGTTGGGATTTGAAGCATGGGGAGCACTGGGATTTGTCATTGGATGCAAACGCAAAAACGTGATCTGACAGAGTGGCAAGAAAGCCGGTTTTGGAATGTACTGGGAGGAGCTGATGCGCGTTCGGGCAGCATATTTTATTGTGCTCGGCCTTGTCGGTCTTTTATCTTGCAATGCCGAACAGGCAGCCGACAACCCATCGCAGGACAACACCCCGCCTGCGCCCAGCCCGACCCCTCTTCCCCCAACTCCTCCTGCCTCGACCCCTCCTCCTCCTACTCCTCCTGCCGCTCCTGAGAATGTCTACAGCCGCATGTTTCCAGAGTTGCCGCCTTTCGCGCCCCCGACCGATGAAGCCCGGGAACAGGCGAAACAGCTCGGGGTGAAAGGAGGCCTCCTCGATGCTCGGGACGGCCAGACCAACGCGATCAATCCCGACAATCCTAATATGACCAAGGGGGTCACCTTCTTTGGTCAGTTTCTGGATCACGATCTCACGCTTGCCTTGAGGGCGCCGCTGCTCGAGCAAACGGATCCCAGACGGACGACGAATTTTCGCACCGCTGCGTTCGATCTTGACAGCGTGTACGGAAACGGTCCAGACGGATCGCCTGAGCTGTACGAAACCAATTCGGGCGACATCAAATTCCGCATCGAGGCCATCCTTGGATCGGAGCAAGTTTCCAGGAAAGGCGCGGTACGGTTCGACCTCCCGCGCGATCCCAACAACCACGCGATTATCCCAGACAGCCGCAACGACGAAAATGTCGTCATCGGTCAATTCCACCTGGCGATGCTGCGCTTTCACAACGCCGTGGTCGATCAGCTGCGCGCGGATCCGGCGCAAGCCAATCGTTCGGCCCGAGAGCGATTCAACGAGGCGCGCCGTCTGGTGACATGGCACTACCAATGGATCATCCTTCACGAATATTTGCCGTTGACGATCGGGCAAGAACAGGTGGATGAGATTTTGCAGAACGGGCCGCGCTTCTACAGGCCCCTCGACCGGACACAAGATGCCCGCTTCCGCAACTCGAGAGGCGATCTGTTGATCCCGGTGGAGTTTGCCGTGGCCGCATACCGGTTCGGCCATTCGCAAGCTCGTCCAAGTTATCTGTTGAATTTCGGCCCGGATGCAGGGACGCCACTCATTCTGTCCCTCTTCGATGATACAGCCGATCCGAACGATCCCGATCCTAATGACCTGCGCGGTGGCAAACGGGCTCCACGTCGGTTCGTCGACTGGCAGAGTTTCTTCAAGTTCGACACCAACTTCGGGCTCAACAAAAAGATCGACACCAAACTGTCGAGTCCGCTCATGCAGCTCCCCGGGTCACGCGCACCGGCGCCCGGGATGCCGTCTGACGGAGTTCAGTCGCTGGCCTCTCGGAATCTCATGCGGCATGTCAATTTTGGAATCCCCTCAGGGCAAGCGATTGCCCAAGTGATGGGCGCTCCGGTGCTGACTGCCGAACAACTTGCCGAACTGGCCCCTTTCAACATGGACGAAAGCACCCCACTCTGGTATTACATCCTGAAGGAGGCGGAAATACTTGAGAATGGCTTGCGCCTGGGGCCGGTCGGAGGCCGAATCGTCGGGGAGGTGTTCATCGGCTTACTGCAAGCCGATACGAACACCTTTTTGGGCGACGATAAGAACTTTAAGCCGACCTTGCCGTCGGCTACACCTGGAGAGTTCGAGATCACCGATTTGCTGAATTTCGCCGGCGTGGTTCATCCGCTCAACTAGCTCGGCCACATCGCCGTCGACCGCCACCGGGCACTGGATCATCCGCTGGGCACGATACCAACCTGCTCGATCGACTCGCCCTTGGAGATGGAAGTCGTCCAGATCGACCATCCAGGCTATTCCAACCTGACTTCGTGCGTCGTTTTTCCTTCATAGACGCCATAGTCCCATTCGAGCAGGTCATCGGTCACTTCGACCTCTTGGCCATACCCGGCCAGCCGGCAGGTCTCGCTCGCTCATGCATCTTCGGCAGATGGCTTACTCGCCGCTACATTTCCATCTTCGGATCTCACATCAAACGCCAGAATGTGATACTGCTTCCCCGAGAGGACAAACTCCCCGACATGAGCCATCCCGAACCCATCCACGTGGACATGAAGGGAATGGGGATTATCCTCGGCAACAAAGGCGACACCGATGTCATACCGCCCGGCGACTTCCCGTTGCAATGTTTCGTACAGTCCGCGGAGGAGTCCTCGGCCGCGGTAGGCCCGATCGATGCAAACCGGTCCATAGATGAACACACGGGAGGACGCGAGCGATCGGCCGTGATGGTCGATTGCATCGAATCGCTGCATCATGGCGGCGAGTAGAGGGAATGGTCGATTGAGCTTACAGGAGGAGGCGCAGAGGTAACCGACCAGGCGTCCTTCGATGGCGGCTATGATGATTCCGACATCGCCCGTCATCTCCTCGAGTTGTTGACGCGTAAACTTCACCGACAAAAAGCCATCCCGGCGTTCCGCATCCTTCAGATTACCGATGAAGTTTGCCGCCTGCACATCGAGAATGGCCGGTATGTCCTCCAACTTCGCCCGTCTGAGTTCCATGGCCTTTACCCGATCACGACAGGCCAGCAGCCGATCACTTCGTTCGATCCTTACAACGTCGCAGTGACGAAAAATCGTGATTGAGCAAATCCCCGATGCAGTCGATGGTCACGTCCGCCTGTGGGAAACGAGCCAACAGTTGCCGGTCCAACGTATAGTGGCCCTGACGGGGAAACACGGTGGTCACGCGTGAGCCCCATCTTGTCTTCACGTCCGAGAGAATACGGAGCTTGTCGTCAATCAACACATAATGCCCGGCTGGGTAGCGCTGCTCCACATCGTCCAGCTCCCGTTCCTTGTGAATGTAAATCAACACACGCCCTTGTACGGCTTTGAATAGGCCGGAACGTTCGACCTTTCTTGGCTGAAACACCACGTCACCGTCCGAGAGGATCACCGCAGGGCCCCAGCGCGTGGCATGTTCGATCACCGCAAGTGCACTCGGATACAGCCGGTCGGCGAACGGATAATTGATCAGAAAATGAGAGACCGTCAACAAATGCGGGTCC
Organism: Nitrospira sp.; assembly: GCA_029194665.1. Lineage (NCBI taxonomy): Bacteria > Pseudomonadati > Nitrospirota > Nitrospiria > Nitrospirales > Nitrospiraceae > Nitrospira > Nitrospira sp. Next base: position 363,449 of record JARFXO010000006.1, read on the forward strand.
CTGGGGTACTCGGCACGATACCGTTGAAGGGCACCTAGATAATCCGCATAGCCCAACTCGACCCGCAACTGTTCGAAGATCGTCCAATATCGTTTCCGACGTTCAGGGCCGACTTCGCACTCAAGATATTGTTGCAAGTCCTCGGTTACCCGATCGTTGTCCAGCAACGTGTTGTCCACGTCGAAGAGGAAGACGATGTCTGTCGGCGACATAGAACGCACTTCTCCATCAATCACGCAATCACGCTCAACATCCTACTATGCCTCGTCTCTGGAACCGTTTCGATCGCTCAGGGGTCTATCATCGGGTTATGCCAACCGCCGTCTCCGATGAACTGATCCGCTTCCTTGGGCCCCCAGGTGTTCGGCTCATAGTCGAATAACGGAGTCGCGATGCCCAGGATCGGCTCTACGGCACGCCACGCGGCTTCTACGCCGTCTTCTCGCCCGAAGAGCGTGAGGTCACCTTTGACGGCGTCTCCGAGAAGACGTTCATAGGGATCCATCTCGTCGCCGGAACAATGACGCGCGATCAACTCGATCCGTTCTCCCGTCATGAGCTCCCCGGGAACCTTCGCCTTGGTGCCGAGGGCGATCAGTACGTCGGGGTTGAGCCGAAAACGAAAGTGGTTCGGCAGCGGCCCTTCGGTTTCGTCCAACACGGGGCAGGGCGGTCGCTTGAACTCCACGAGGACCTCGGTGGCGGTCACGGGCAAACACTTGCCGGCCCGTACATAAAACGGCACGCCCGCCCAGCGGTCGCTCTCGATATAGAACCGGAGCGCCGCAAACGTTTCGATCTGCGAATCAGACGCGACGCCTTCTTCGCGGCGATACCCGCGGAACTGACCCCGCACGACATCCGACGGATTGAGCGGCCGAATCGTCTTGAGAACCTTGACCCGCTCATCCCGAATCGACTTATGATCGCTCCCGGCCGGTTGCTCCATGGTCAACGACGCGATCACCATCAACATGTGGTTCTGCGCCACATCCCGAATCGCCCCCGTTTCCTCATAGAAGCGGCCGCGGCCCGCCACGCCGAAGCGTTCGGCCATCGTGATCTGCACTCGTTCAACGTGGTGACGGTTCCACCCGGCTTCAAGGAATGGATTCGCGAAACGGAAGTAGATGAGGTTCTGGACCGGCTCCTTTCCGAGGTAGTGGTCGATCCGGAAGACGGCTTGCTCAGGGAAGTGGGCACGAAGCGTGCGATTGAGCGCCTGAGCGGAAGCCAGGTCGCGACCGAAGGGCTTCTCGACCACCACACGCGCGCTCCTCAGACACCCGGCCTGCGCCAGCCCTTCGATCGCGGTGGAGAACATACTCGGAGGGATGGCCAAATAGCACAGAGGGTGTTCGGCGCTTCCGAGTTCTTTGCGCAATCGTTCGAACGTCGCCTTGTCGCGATAATCGCCGCAGACATACCGGAGCAGCCCCGACAACTTCACGAAGGCCTGCTCATCCAGCCCACCGTGCTCTGTGAGACTCTCGCGGACCCGGCTCCTTAATTGTTCCAGATTCCACTCAGTCTTCGCGACTCCAATGACCGGCATCTCAAGATGGCCGCGCCGCGCCATGGCCTGCAGGGCCGGAAAGATCTTCTTGTACGCAAGATCGCCGCTGGCCCCGAAGAAGACGATCGCGTCGGACTTCGCCATGACCATCGCTCACCTTCCTTATCGACAAGAGCAATATCGGCTCACCGCAACAGCTCAACGAACTCCTCGATGCGTCTGGTGGAATGGCCGATCATGAAGCATGGACGCTTCACATGTCGCCTTTGTCATCTGCGAGTTCAAGGACGCGGCCCTTATGGGCCGCGATATGATCGGTCTTATCGCTTTTGATTTCATATTGAGGATCGGTTTCTGAAGCGTGACGGACATGGCCCTTGTAGCTAAAATCCTTGCTGTGGATGGCAATGATGGTTCCCGAGACCCGGCCCGCCTCGGAGTTCCAAGTTACATGGTCACCGATCCTGAACCTCCTAGCCATCTTGCATCCCCCTCATTCACGCCGGTAGCACCTCCTGCTCGAACGCGACCTCAGCTCGGAGACTATCCAGATCACGCCCGACGGTCGCGACAGCAAGCCGCTTGTTGTTTCGCCAATAGGTGACCGCGCAGTCATGCGCTGCGGGATCACCGTCGATCTCCACGCAATCCCATTGCTCTGCATGACCTACATAATTGATGCGTGTATCATAGTGCTGGCTCCAGAAGAACGGCACCGCCGCAAACCGTTGCCGTTGCCCAAGGATATTCCGCGCGACAACGACACCTTGACGCTCCGCGACCACCCAATGTTCCACACGAATGTGGTCTCCCATCCTCTGGTCCGGCCAGCGGGCAATATCGCCGGCGGCGTAGATGTTCGGGACATTCGTTTGCAGAAATCCATCGACGACGACTCCTCGATCCACTGTGAGGCCTGCTTCCTTGGCCACGGTCACCTCCGGGCGAACTCCGATGCCCGTCACCACCAGATCTGCGGCCAATTCCTTACCAGTCGATAGCTTGACGCGATCCGGTTCAATCTTGGTGATGGTGGCGCCGAGATGAAAAACGACCCCATGAGATTCATGAAGCGCCCTCACCATATCCCCGAGCGCCGCGCCGAGGATGCGTTCCATGGGACGTGCCTCTGGGGCGACAACCTGTACCTCCAATCCGCGCGCTCGTAATGATGCCGCGACTTCAAGACCTATGAAGCTCGCGCCGACCACGACGCAGCGATGCGCCGTCCCTATTCGGTCAATCAGGGCATCGCAGTCTGCCAAGGTACGGAGCACGCTCACGTGTGGCAAGGTGGCGCCCGGAACCGCGAGCCGGATGGGTTCGGCGCCTGTGGCGAGCAGCAAGGCACCATAGGTCACCCGACTGCCATCTGAGAGAGTGAGGGCCCTTTGCGCGGGATCGAGCTTGATGACGCGGCTCTCACATCGCACATCGATGCGATGCTCCTCGTAGAACGCCGGAGACCGTAGAGGGATCCACTCGGGCTGCGCAGTCCCGGCGAGGTAATCCTTCGACAAATTCGGCCGATCATACGGCAATGCCCGATCAGCGCTCAACATCGTCACAGACCCCTGATAGCCGTCCTGACGCAACGTCTGGGCCGCGGCGTATCCGGCTGCGCCGCCTCCGACGATCACGACTGATTCAGGAAGCCCTGCGGCCGCCAATTTTGGTGGTCGTGCTGTCGGCAATGTTTCGCGCACGAGGGCGCGGCCGTCCCGCCGCTCTACAAGCCAGCATTTCAGATCATTGAGCGCGGGCGGCCGAACAACCTGGCCTGTGCGGACATTGAAACAGGCATGGTGCCACGGACACCGGATCGTACCATCGACCAGCAGTCCGCTACCCAGCGGCGCCCCATAATGTGTGCATATCGCGCCGACAGCAAACAGCTCGCCGCCCTGACGCACGAGCAGAGCCGGCTCGCCACCAACATGGCCTGCCACCATACCACCGTCGCCGACATCCGCTAGCGACACCCCCTCAGTGAAATCGGGGCCAGTCTGTGATGGTGACTGTTCGGCCATTACATTTCTCCTTGATCATGCAAATCGTCGCTCACGTGCCTTGCTCGGTCGTTTGTCGATGTCATATGTCAGCATCACGTTCAAACTTCGGATCAGGTCAGTTGGTGGGTCCGGCACCAGTGCCGACGAGTTTCCCGCGCACACAGTTGACCAGAGACGTGCCACGCTTCATCACCAGCGGTCATACCGACAGCGCACTGACGAAGATGTGCGTTCCCTGAGTTTGACCTCCGGTGGCCGGTCAGCGAACGATCTCGCGGTTTTCGAGCTTCTGCGGGGGCAGCTGCTCCACAACCTGCAAGTGATTGATCACTTTTTTGACCCCATGGACGCCCTCGGCCGCCCGTTCGGCTGCTGTCTTTGACAGGTCATCAAGAACGTCGCCCTTGAGGGTCACCTCGGCCTTACGCACTGAGACCTGGACGGTTGGATTGCGCTCGAGCGCAGGCGTTTGCTTAAAGGCCTCCCAGACATCCCGTCTGATCTTGTAATCGGGTGCCAACCCCCTGTCCACGATCACATTGGATATTCTCCGGAGAATGATAGTTCAATCCCTGATCGCTTCCAGGTCTGTAGTCCCGCGTCATGCCGCTACCGTTCAAACCTACGCTGTTGTACGACAATCGTCCTACTGGGTGAATCCCCTGTTGATGCCGAACAAAGGGACAGAAAAAGAAAACATCTGTTTGCAGAAATCATGATGCGGCAGAGAGGACATCAACGTTTCGGGTAACCAGGCGGCAAAAGTCGCAGGCTCACTTTTGATCGGAATCTTGCCGCCTTGCTGGGTCACGAGCGTCTGACTGATCGAGAGGTCAAGCCCTGTACCTGTATGTCGCCCTGTGTGGCGAGCACTTCGTGCCTGGTAACGGGCCCTTCCCGCCAAAAACGCAGGTCGAGCGTCGCCCTGCCGACCCGGAGTTGACGGACCGTGAGATCCGGCAGCCACGGTGGAAGCACGGGATCGATGTAGAGGGTCTTTTGTGGCGCATCTGCCTCAAGTCCCAGGATGGCGCGAAGAAGATGAAACACGCTGCCCGCCGCCCAGGCCTGCGGCACGTTCGCACCGAGATACTGCACCGGGAACGTCCCCGATCCCCGTTCGATACCGGCATACAGCTCCGGCAGACGATGGAGCATGAAATGGCGGCCGGCCTCGCTGATGTCGCGGGCAATCCTGGCCACTTCCTCTGTAAACCCATATCGTTTGAACCCCATGGCGATGATGCCGTTATCGTGTGGCCACACCGACCCGTTCTGATAGGAGAAGGGGTTGTACGCTGGATGCCGCGCGGACAAGGTCCGGATGCCCCATCCGCTCCACATGTCCGGCTCAAGCAAGCGTCGCATCACTCGCTCGGCTCGGTCCGGGCGGACGATACCGCTCCACAAGAGATGGCCGGCGTTGGAGGCGATCGTCTTGACCGGCTTCTTGTCTCCATCCAAGGTATAGGCATAGTACCGGAGGTCCTCGCACCAGAACCGCTCTTCAAACCGTTGCTGCAGCTCCGCTGCTTCTCGCCGGAGCTTCGCCGCCAGGTCGGAATCGCCGATATATTCCGCGCCCTCGGCAGCCCGGCGTTTTGCGTCGAAGACATATCCTTGTAGTTCGCAGAGCGCCTTGGGCCCTTTCACCAGCGAGCCGTCCGGATAGAGGACGGAGTCGCCGGCATCCTTCCATCCCATGTTTTCATAGCCCTTGTCGGAACGGGTCTGGTACTCCTGAAATCCGTCTCCGTCGCGATCTCCGTATTCATCGATCCACTTCAAGCAGGGCTTGATGGTTCGCTCAAAGTGCTCAACGAGCACATCATCGCCCAACCACTTCCAGGCCTCATGCCACGCAATAATATAGAGGATGGTCGCGTCGGCGGTTCCGTAATAAGGGGTGTGGGGAATGCGTTTGAAATGGGCCAACTCACCCACCCGAAGCTCGTGGGGCATCTTTCCCGGCTCCGCGTCCCTGTATGGATCCATTGCAGTCGCTTGGAGCTCCGCCAGACGCTTGAGCGTTCCACGGGCAAAATCTGGGTACACCATCATGTTCTGCAGACTCACGATCAAGCTGTCCCGACCGAAGACGCTGACAAACCAGGGGACTCCGGCGGCCGGCAGCAGTTCGTCCGGACGCGTATCGTCGACCGGGAGACGCAGGGCCGCCATATCTTCAACCGCCTGGAGGTACAGCCGGTACCACTCCTCATTTGAGGTGGTGATCTGAGTGGTCGCTTGCTTCCATTCCGCCAACGTTAGACCGGGGCGGGAACTTTCACACGCATGGGCACATTCACCGGGAGCAGGCCGGATGATGCCGTCTTCCTTGATGTCGTACTTACAGCAGACATGCCAGGCAGCGCCGGGCGCGAGATCAACGGCAAAGTTGATGCGTCCATTGCCGTAGAGGGCCTTCGTGTCGCAGCCCTCAAGGGTCAGAATCAGAGCTCTGCGAAAGTCACCGTGAACATAGCGGCTGATCAACCGTTGGGCGTCGCTCGTCCACTCGGTCTCGATATGACCTCTGCGCGTCAACGTTTTGGCCCGGACCTCGAAGATATCGGCGAAATCATTGCGAATCAGGAGTTCGAGATTGAAGCGCCGGTGTTGCGAGCTATAGTTCCGGATGTCGATGTCTTCGTGAAGCGCCTCTCCGATCGTGCGACCCAGCACGAGTCCCAAGGTCTCGGCTTCGATCGTTCCATGCTCCGTCGATACCCGTGGATTCACGAGATAGGTTCGCGAGGCGTAATAGGCAACGGCGCCGGAATTGAGAAGGGTCCATGGCGCGCCGTCGATATAGAGCTGATAGCGGCTGAGGTATCGAGTGTCCCGCGAATAGAGGCCCTGGTCGGAGGCAACCGTGATGGAGCCGTCGAATTCAGAAATTAAGAAGGTATTCCCGTGATTAATGGAGATGACGGGAGGGCCGACCGTGACTTTCACCGACATGCGCATCACCTCCGGCTACTGCCTGCCGGCGCCAACTAGCCCACCTTTCGCCCTGGACTCATCGTCGCGCATGGGGTCCTCCTCCCCTGCTCTTGGCTGGCGCTGCCGCTCTGCACGACACAACCGGCACGCTCATCCTTCCAGACCTCTTCCCATAGGCGAAAGCCGCCGGTGAAGGCATGGTCGTTGTCGCCAAGGCGAATGCCTTTCGGCAACTGCTTGATCCGTTTGGCATTGCCGCCGCCCAGCACCACGTAATCGGCTTGAAGCGCGTTCTTCAGCGCCATCACGACGCGCATGACGTATTGGCGCCATTTCTTCTTGCCGTACCGTTTGAGGCCGCGCAAGCCGACGTAATCTTCATATGTGCGACCTTTCCGGTACTGCAAGTGCGCCAGTTCCATCGGCACCAGCACGCCGTCGGTGATCAGCGCAGAACCCAGACCTGTGCCGAGCCCCAAGAACAACATGCGGCCGCCTTCGTAGCTGCCGAGGGCCTGCATTGCGGCGTCATTAAGCACCTTGACCGGACAGCCGAAGGCCTGCTTAAAATCGAACCCGACCCATCCAGCGGCCAGATTCTTAGGTTCCGCAGTCGGCCGACCGCCTCGTACCGCCCCTGGAAATCCCAATGAGATGACTTCATAGGACCAATCGGCGGCGAGTTGTTTGACCGCTTCCACCATGTTCTGCGCCGTCATGGTCGGACCGGATGGGATCTTTCGCGCGGTCCGTTTTCCGGTGACCATGATCTTCACATTGGTCCCACCCACGTCGATCACCAACACGTTGCGATGACGGCGGGATGCTTCGCTGTCGTCCTTCACTCGCCTTGCCATGGCATCAGGCCTCCAACTTTGGATTCGCACCGTATTCCCTTAAAACAACCAGCCGACAAACGCACACAACCGTGAACGGGCAACTACCCAAAGGCCGGCCAAAGCAGAGCTCGATCATGTCACCTTCAGGCCTATCCTTGGTCGACCGTCTTCTTGGCCCAAGGCGGCACCCCTACTTCCTGTCTTCGGGCTGCCCTGACGAGTCCACCTTACCCTTGAGAGCGGTCAGCCGCTTGTCCAGATCGGTATGGAGTTCGCCGAGATGGCGTGAAAAGTCTTCCGCCATGCCTTTCAAGGCTCCTTTCACTCCTTCCGACAGGAGTTCCGACCGTTCCTTCATCTCCTGCCCTTTGTGCTTCATCTCCTCAAGCTTCCCTGCCATTTGTGTTTTGGCTTCTGCCGCTTTTGCGATGAATTCAGTCTTGGCTTCCTCGGCCAGACGCAAAAAATCGGCCGACGCCTCGCCCGCCTTGTCTTTCAACGATCCGACCGTTTCTTGCAGCGACAGGGTGGCTTTTTCGATCTCCGTGTGAAGGTCTCCGGCCCGTTGTTTGAGCGAATCGACGGTGTCGGCGTGCGCAGCCTGGAATTCGGTGATGGAATCCGACACAGTCCTGGTGAGCTTTTCGGCGCCGGTCTTGATCGTGGAGGGTGCTTCGCGAGCCGCAGCCGTTGCGGTGGACGACACCCATTGCACCGCGCCGCGAAACTTGTCGATCGATTGGTCCACTTTGTCGAGTTCGTCGCGGGCCTCCATCCCCAATAGGTGAGCCTGAAGTTTCAGCTCATCCCGCTTCTGTTCCAAGGAACCCAGCCATTTCTTGATATCGTCAACCGTCAACGCCATGTTCCTGTCCTCCTTTTTAGCGCGTCCATTCACTGGCCCACGGTGAGGCATTGCGTGGCGCGCTCGATTTCATTGATCATTGTCTTGGCATAAGCCTGCAGCCGACCCATTCGATCGGTCCTGTCCCTCACTCCACCTCGATCGCGACTACCGCTTCGGCGCCCAGTGCGTCATGATCGTGGCTCGCCGCCACGATCTTGATCTCGTGCGAACCGCGAGTCAGCCCTTTGACCACACCCTTAAACCCTTTTTGATACTCTCCATCCACGTAACAATGGATGTGCGTGGCTTCCGTACCCTTAGACAGCCTGTACCGCACTTGGACAGAATCCCCTTTGATCACTGCGCCCTGTGTCGGGCTCACGATCGCGAGTCGGCTGCCGTCGTCATCGGCCGTCCATCCGACCACGCCGGCTCCCAATGACAACAACCCGACCAGCACTGACATCAGACCTATACGAAGCATTTCTTACCTCTTTGTTGGTTAATCGGTTCCATGTCGTCATCTTGCCTTCGATTTCCTGTCGAGTGCCCGATCGAGATTGAAGGCGGCGCTGATGAGGGCCAGGTGAGTGAAGGCCTGCGGAAAGTTGCCGAGCGCTTCACCGCATGGGCCGATCTCCTCCGAATACAGCCCGAGGTGGTTGGCGTGACCCAACATGCGTTCAAACAGCAGCCGCGCCTCGCTCAGTTTCGCGCGATCGACGCGTCCCGCCCTCGTCAATGCTTCGACCAGCCAGAACGAGCACATGGTGAAGGTGCCTTCTTTTCCGTGCAGCCCGTCTGCTCCCGTTTCGCTGTCGTAGCGGTACACCAACCCGTCCGAGGCAAGACCGCCATGTTTCGGTGAACGGTTGATGGCCTCCAAGGTTTTCAGCATCCTCGGATCGTTCGGGGAGAGAAAGAACACCAGCGGCATGATGAGATTGGAGGCATCCAGCGAGTCGCTGTCATAGTGCTGCACGAAGGTTTGGCGTTCGGGGCTCCATCCCTTCGTCATGATCTCTTCGTAGATTCGGTCCCTGACCTGAAGCCAGCGAGTGCGATCCGTCGGGAAAGACCGCTTCTCGGCCAATCGAAGGCCGCGATCCATGGCGACCCAGCACATCAACTTGGAGAACACGAAGTGTCTCCGTCCGCCACGCACTTCCCAGATGCCTTCATCCGGCTGTTGCCAGTTTTCACAGAGCCAATCAAGCCGTCTCCGGATACGCGTCCACACATCATATCCGATCGGCATCACATATTTGTTATACAGGTACACTGAGTCCAACAGTTCACCGTAGATATCCAATTGCAGTTGGTTGTACGCGCCGTTGCCGATGCGCACCGGCCGAGACCCTCGATAGCCGTCCAAATGATCGAGGGTGTGCTCCGTGAGATTGTGGCGTCCGTCGATGCCGTAGACGATCTGCAACGATCCATCGGATTCCACCTCTCCAGCTCGCGCCCCCAACCATCCCATGAAGCCGACCGCCTCGTCGGTAAATCCGATCCGCAACAAGCCGTACAGGGTGAAGGCGGCATCCCTGATCCACGTATAGCGATAATCCCAGTTCCGGACTCCACCGAGAGTCTCCGGCAAGCTGCACGTCGGAGCGGCGATGATGGCGCCGGTCGGTTCGAACGTCATCAGTTTCAGGGTAAGCGCTGAGCGGTGGACCATCTCCCGCCAACGACCTGCGTAGGTACATTTAGACAACCAGCGACGCCAATAGTCCACCGTCTGTTCGAAGAGTTCGTCGCTTTCTTCCGCCGCTGGACAAGAGCCGCAGCCCTCATCGGATTGAATGCCTCCGAGCACGAACACCGTCGACTGCTCCTCGTCCAAAGTAAAGACCGCCGTTACGCCGCGACCATCCGTCACGAGCGGTAGCTCCGTCGCCAGCCCCAGACTGAGGCCGGCGGAATGGAAGCTGGCCCCTTGCTTGGTCACGACTGTGTGATGAGTTGCCCGAGCATAGTCAAAGGCGGGATGGCATCGCAGGCGAAACTCCACGCTGCCCTGCCTGACTCTCACCCGGCGAATGAGCGAATGCCGCCAGGCCGAATCGTTCGACAGACCCGGCGGCATGAAATCCTCGATCTCGGCGATTCCACCCGCAGCGTAGAAGCGTGTGATCAGGATATTCGTGTCGGGCCAATAGAACTGTTTGGTCCTCACGTCCTCATGAGTGGCGACAATCTCGAATCGACCGCCTTTCTCGTGATCAAGAATGGCCGCGAAGACGCTCGGAGAATCAAAGTGCGGAAAGCAGAACCAATCGATCGAACCGGCGATGCTGACGAGCGCCGCCGTGCGCATGTTCCCGATGATGCCGTAGTTTTGGATCGGTTGGTAATTCATCGACGTTGCCTCTCTGAATCGCCGAAGCAATTGTTCCCGAACATCGGACTGCCTTGAGCTGTTTCCCTGGCTGAACAGCACGATTTCTCAGCTGTTCGTTGGTAACCGCTTCTGAAGAGTTCTCGCACACCTCACTTCGACAAATCCACCGCATCGTTGTGGGCATCAAGCGAGCGAATGATGCGGGCTGGGTTACCAGCAACAACCTTGGCCGACGGAACGTCACGTACCACGACGCTGCCTGCGCCAATAACGCTGCGGTCACCGATGGTCACGCCCGGCAGTACGATCGCGCCGCCTCCGATCCATACATCGTTACCGATACGGATCGGACGGGCATACTCCAAACCGGATCGTCGCACCTCCGCCTCAAGCGGATGGGCCGCAGTGTACAACTGCACCGCCGGACCCATCTGCAGATTATCGCCGATCTCGATCGACGCGCAGTCGAGAAAGACGCAGTTGAAGTTGATGAAGGCGTTCCGTCCGAGCCGGATGTTATAGCCATAATCACAGAAAAACAGCGGCCTGATGACTGCGCCGTCCCCGACCGAACCACAGATCTGACGCAGTAGTGCCATACGGGCTTCCGTGGCTTCGCTCGGGGTGGCATTGTACTGGGTCAACAGGCGCTGGACCCGTTCTGTGTCAGCGACGAGCTCCGAGTCAACCGAGCGGTAGAGCTTTCCGCTCAGCATCTTCGTCTTTTCTGATTTTGCCCTCATGGAACCCTGCTTGTCGAATCGATCCTGCTCACCGCTGTAACGCAGCCCATAGACGCTACCGCTCCCACCGGCCGTTCAGCTTTCCGGCTCTCCTGTCGGCAACGACTTCCTCAGGCACACAGGCTTTGCCGACGCTCTGTGAAACGGTGGCCTCAACGGTAGCCGGGAGTTAGGTCGAGCACGGAGGGTTCGGGTTGAGCACGACGAGGCGCGGCTTCCGATGCCATGTGAGGGACATTTGAGATTCCTCATCCTTTTGGCGGTCGGCTAGCCCTGGTTCTCGATCTCGCCCCAACCTTGATCGGTTTCGTGCGTCTGCGCTTCAGGCTTCGGCGGACGGCCCGCTCCGTCCCGGTGAGGGCGTTGCTGATCGCGGCATCCGGAGATTCGTCCCGCGCTTCGTACACGACGCTCGGAAGACCGCTGAGGACCACTTTGATTCGACAAACATGATCGATGCCGCCGCGCGGACCGTTCACGTCCTCCACACGAACGCTGATCCGCTCGATTGAGTTCGCAAACTTTCCGAGCTTCACGCTCAGCGTTTGCCGGATGGACGCTCGTTGCTCTTTGCTGAGATCGACTCCTAACATTCGGATGTGCGCGGGAACCAGCGGCACATCCGTCCGGCCGGACTTCCGCTTGACTGCCTTGGGGATCCAGCCGGGGAAAGACGAACGTGTAGCGTTGCGGCCCAGTTCATCGAACGTGTTGGCGTTCATCATGCCACCGAGCCGCATGAGTGATCTTTTCACGAAACGGGCACGCGGACTTCCAGTGTCTTCCATATCCACCTCCCTTATCCGGATCCGTTCCTGACAACGGAACCCATCTATAGCCCGCCGAACAAGCTGTTCGTTCGATCCGACGTTCGGCGTTGTCTGCCGGCTCCACTCCATCGATTGTGCGACCGATCATTACACCCCTTGTATGTTGAGGAGCAACAGCTCGCCTTTCATCTTCGGATGAATCGAGCACTTGAATTCGTACCGACCCGGGCGCTTCACCGTAAAGCGGATCACAGCGTTGGCATTGGGACCCACGAACAGTCCCCCTACTCCTCGCCCATACGTCGTCACTCCACCGGCCTCGACTTCCGTCAGAATGCCTTCAAAGAGCGGCGATTCAAAGTTATGCCGCTCGCTATCTTCATTGTGAATTGTGATGACGGCTGGAACATTCAAGACCAGTGGAGCCTGAGTGGCAATGAAGGTGAAGTCGTGAATCCGCACATCGATCCGTTGCTCGGTCTGAGCATCAGTCTGGGCTGCAAGGCCGATTGCCAGGCAACCACCGAGCACGAACGCTCGCATCCAACTCCGCATGTTGACTCTCTTTTGACTACTCATCGTTCCTCCTTCAGAGATAAGCAAGTGATACTCCAACCCTTCGCTCTACGGTGCTCATATCAGAATACCTTCAGGATGCTCAAAAAGGCCGTCCAGCAAGGCCGCAGCAAGCGAAGAGGCGAGGCGTACGCTTTTCTCACCCGGCCCGCCCCGAGCTGCTCTTAGCAGCTCTTACCCGGTGGTACGTTGAGGCTCTGAGCGATGCGAGAACGCCGCTGGTGGGCTTTTTCAGCATCCTGCTAGATGTGAAGCGCTCGTCCCTGCACCGCGAGCGCTGCTTCCCGGAACGCTTCAGCCAGGGTCGGATGTGCGTGGCAGGTCCTGGCGATGTCCTCGCTGCTCGCGCCGAAGGCCATCGCGGTGGCCGCCTCGGCAATCAAGTCACCGGCTCGAGGCCCGAGGATGTGGACCCCAAGCAGGCGATCGGTCTTTTTATCGGCGAGTACCTTGATGCGCCCCTCGGTCTGGCCCAGGGCTCGCGCGCGGCCGCTCGCAGAAAACGGAAAGACTCCTTTTCGGTAGTCGATCTCCGCCTGTCGAAGCTCCTCCTCCGTCCTTCCAACCGACGCGATTTCTGGGTACGTATAGACCACGCTGGGGATCGCCTCATACTGCACATGTCCGTAGCCGCCTGCGATCGTCTCCACACAGGCGATTCCTTCTTCCGACGCCTTGTGGGCGAGCATCGGGCCACGGATGACATCGCCGATGGCGTAGATGCCGGTTGCGTTCGTAGTGAAGTGCTCGTCCACGGCGATGCGGCCATGCTCGTCAGGCGTGATGCCGACGGTCTCCAGTCCCAGGTTCGCCGTCATCGGGATTCGCCCCACTGCCACCAACAGGCGGTCACAGCTGATGGGCTCTGCCCCTTCGCATTCCACGATACAGTGATCGCCCTCAACCCGTGCCCCCGTCACGCGGCTGCTGAGGCGAAAGTCGAGGCCCTGCCGTTCGAGCATCTGTTTCGCCTCAGCGGCAATCTCCACGTCCATCCCCGAAAGAATGCGGTCCAGATACTCAACGACCGTGACCTTCGCACCGAGCCGACGCCACACGGACCCGAGCTCGATGCCGATATATCCCGCGCCGATGATCACGAGATGGTCCGGCACATCGGGATAGCTGAGTGCCTCGGTGCTCGTGGCAATGCGATCGCCATCGAGCCTGACTCCAGGCAAATTCGCCGGTGTGCTCCCGGTCGCGATCAGAATCCGGCGAGCCCGCAGGGCTACAGTTTCCTTGTCGGTCTCCACGACGACTGCTCCTGGTCCAGAAATCCGTCCGTGCCCGAGGTACCGAACGATCTTATGTTTCCTGAAAAGGCCGTCGACGCCTTTCGTGAGACGATCCACAATTTCATTCTTCCGGCCCAGCATGGTCGAAAGATCGAGTGTCACGTCCGCAAGTCGAATGCCGTGTGCCTTGAAACGCTCACGGGCGGCGACGAAGAGCTCGCTCGACTCGAGCAGCGCCTTACTCGGGATACATCCTACACGGAGACAGGTCCCGCCGAGCGCTGGTTCTCGCTCCACGCAGGCCACGTTCATCCCAAGTTGCGCAGCTCGGATGGCGGCTATGTAGCCTCCGGGACCGGCACCGATGATGATCAAATCATGCTCGCGCTGAGCAGCCATCTTTTCGCTTCCTTTCACCTGGACTGCGCTCCCTTCCTCTTAACCTCAACCTTAACCTTCTTCTAAATTTCGAGGAGGATGCGGGCCGGCTCTTCGATACAGGCCTTGATGTGCTTGAGAAACGTCACAGCCTCGCGGCCGTCCACGATCCGGTGATCATATGTGAGGGCGACGTACATCATGGGGCGGAGCACGACCTGTCCGTCTCGAGCCACTGGTCGGTCCTGAATCACATGCAGCCCAAGGATGCCGCTCTGAGGCGGATTGACGATCGGGGTCGAGAGCAGCGAGCCGTACACTCCACCGTTCGAAATCGTGAAGGTGCCTCCCTGCAGCTCCTCAAGAGTAAGCCGGTTCTCCTGTGCGCGTTGAGCGAAATCGGCGATAGATGTCTCGATTTCAGCAAAGCTCAAACGCTCGACGTTCCGCAACACCGGCACAACCAGACCACGCCCGCTTCCGATCGCGACCGCGATATCGTAATAGTGACGATACAAGATCTCCGAGCCTCTGATCTCGGCGTTCAGCTCCGGAACCAGCTTGAGCGATTCGATCACTGCTTTCACGAAGAAGGACATGAGACCAAGCTTCACAGCGTACCGCTGCTGGAAGCTTTCTTGAAGATCGTGTCTCAAGGCCGTCACTGCCGTCATGTCGATCTCGTTGAACGTCGTGAGGAGAGCGGCAGTCTGTTGAGCCTGTACAAGCCGTTCGGCGACGCGGCGCCGGAGGAGGCTCATGGGTACCGCTTCTTCGTCGCGGCTGCCCAACGGCTGACGTGGCACAGACCTAGGCGGCGCAGCCTTCTCTTCGGAAACTGGCTCGGCAGTGGAAGCAGGTTCCGTTTGGGGCCGATGCTTTTCAAGCTGACGGAGGACGTCTTCTTTGAGCATTCTGCCGCCGGGCCCGGTCGGCGTCGGCTCTTCAACGCCAAGCCGGTGCTCGTGCAAGAGCCGGCGGGCGGACGGCATCACTCGCGTCTGGTCGGGTGTCGAGACCGGCAGGGTCTTGGGAGCAACGGTGCTTGTGGTCGTCTTACCGGAAACTGCTGGGGAGGCCGTATCTTTTGGAACCACCGCCTCATCCAGATACGCGATCACTTCGCCGACCTGGGCCATGTCGCCCTTCTTCTTGAGCACCTTGACAAGAACGCCCGAGACGGGCGCAGGCAAGTCGAGTGAAGTCTTCTCCGTCTCAAGCGCGACGATCGGCTCATCTTGGCGGACGGTCTCGCCGGGCGATTTCAGCCACTCGTCGATCTGGACCTCCGTAATCGATTCTCCAATCGTCGGAATTTTCAGTTCAATGGACATCGAATGCCGCCTTGAGCAGCTTCTGCTGCTCGATCTTGTGGAGATCATGCCATCCAGTCGCGGGGCTGGCCGAAGCAGGCCGGCAAACCGCCGAGAAGGGCCAAGTTCCCATCAGCCTGTCGCCGAATCGTGCAAATAAATACCGCCAAGCCCCCATGTTCGCTGGTTCCTCCTGAACCCAGACCACCCGCGCCTTCGACGGATAGGACGTTAGGCCCCTATGCAATTCCTCATCCCGCAGAGGATAGAGCTGCTCCAATCTCAGGATCGCGACATCGTCGCGCTTGAGCTCATCCCGCAACCCCACCAGGTCGTAATAGACTTTCCCGCTGCAGAGCAACACACGCTCGACCAATTCCGGCCTGACCGTCCTGTCGAAGAGGATTTGCCTGAAACGGCCTTGTTCGAGGTCCTCGAGCGTAGAGATGGCTTGCGGATGGCGAAGCAGGCTCTTCGGCGTCATCATAATCAGCGGTTTTCTCCATCGGCGCAGCACCTGGCGTCTGAGCACATGAAAATATTGGGCCGGTGTTGTCGGGTTTACCACTTGGATATTGTCGTTGACGGCAAGCTCCAGGAAACGCTCCAGGCGCGCGCTCGAATGCTCTGGCCCCTGCCCTTCGAACCCATGGGGAAGGAGCAGCACGAGTCCACTCAGTCGGCGCCACTTCTCTTCGGCACTGACGAGAAACTGGTCTATGATGACCTGAGCCGCGTTGACGAAGTCACCAAATTGTCCCTCCCACAGGACCAGCCCGTCGGGACAGTCCAGGCTATACCCGTACTCGAAGCCCAGCACTCCCACCTCGGAGAGGGGACTATTGCAAATCTCCACCGGCGCCTGGTCCGGCGCGAGTTGTTGAAGCGGCACATACCTCCGCCCATCCTCGACATCGTGCAGGATGGCATGCCGCTGACTAAAGGTTCCGCGAGGCGTGTCCTGCCCCGATACACGGACCCGGTGCCCTTCCACAGCCAGAGTGGCGAAGGCCAGCGCCTCGCCGGCAGACCAGTCAAGGGGACGCGCGTCGGCTCCCATTTCGCGCCGGCGCTGCAGCCACTGGGCGATCTTCGCATGTGGATGAAACCGATCGGGCAATCGGGTAAGTGTTTCCATCAGTGTGATCAGCCGTCCTCGTTCAACCCCGGTGGCGACCTCGTCGTCATCTCCGTCGAGCCCTCCATAGTACCCCGCCCATATCCCGGTCGGCTTCTCTCGCAACGGAATGTAAGTATGACTCCGAGCCTCGGTGAGATCACGCTCAAGCTCACGCCGACGCTCCACCGCGATCCGATCCGCCTCGTCACGATCTACTTCGCCGAGACGCAAGAGATGTCCAAGATAGTATTCGCGGAGAGGTCGGCGCTTGTCGATGACTCCATACATGAGCGGCTGCGTGAAGGCGGGCTCGTCCCCTTCGTTGTGGCCACGCCGTCGAAAACAGTACATGTCTATCACAACGTCGCTTTGAAAGGCCCGTCGGAAATCCATCGCGAGCCGCACGACGCGGGCGACGGCTTCGGGATCCTCCCCGTTGACGTGGAAAATCGGGATCTGAAGCATCTTGGCCACGTCCGTCGCGTAGAGCGACGATCGTCCCTCTTCCGGCGACGTCGTGAAGCCGATCTGGTTGTTGACCACGACATGCAGCGTCCCGCCCGTGCCGTACCCCTCAAGCCGACTCAGATTGAGCGACTCCTGCACGACCCCCTCTCCAGCGAAGGACGCATCTCCATGGATGAGAAATGCCGTGCGGCGCGCGCGAGTCGGATCCTCGGTCCGATCTTGCTTTGCGCGGAGACGTCCAAGCGCGACCGGATTGACGAATTCCAAGTGGCTTGGGTTGAAGCAGAGCGACAGGTGCACCGTTCGCCCTGATGCCGTGAGCCAGTCCCTGCTGTGACCCAGATGGTACTTGACGTCGCCGCGCCCGTCTCGAAGAGGGTCGATCACGTTCTCGAATTCATGGAAAATCTCACGCGGTCGCTTCCCGACAATATTCGCCAGGACGTTGAGTCTGCCTCGGTGGGCCATCGCCAACACGATCTCTTCCACGCCATGCCCGCCCGCGGTCTCGATTGCCAGGTCGAGCAACGGGATCAAGCTTTCCGCCCCCTCGAGTGAGAAGCTCTTGGCGCCGGGATACTTCTGCTGGATGAACTCCTCGAAGATGACTGCATCGGTCAGTCGAGTGAGGATACGGATCTGCTCCTGCCGCTTGAGGCCTGCATGGTTCTCCGGCCTCTCCATCCGTTCTCGGACCCACACCCGCCGCTTCGGATCGTCGATATGCATGAATTGCGAGCCGATCGATCCGCAATAGGCGGCACGCAGGCGGTCCAGGATCTCACGCAGGGTCAGGAAATCCGC